>DASQMT010000173.1:0-6615 GCA_035645355.1 Solirubrobacteraceae bacterium
TGATGAAGCGTGTCTAATGCGTTCATGCCGACCGGTGCGGAGGCGATCGTCAAGCAGCTCGAGGAGGCCGGCGTCGAGGTCTGCTTCGGCCTCCCCGGCGTGCACAACCTCGCCCTCTGGGAGGCGCTGCGCGAGTCCCCGATCCGGCTCGTCGGAGTGCGCCACGAGCAGGCCGCGGCCTACGCCGCCGACGGCTACGCGCGTGCGAGCGGCAAGCTCGGGGTCGCGCTGACGACGACCGGGCCGGGTGCTGCGAACACGCTCGGCGCCGTCGGCGAGGCGTGGGCCTCGCGCACGCCGATCCTGGTGATCGCGACGGACATCCCGACGACGCTGCGGCGCGAGGGCGTCTACCGCGGGGTGCTGCACGAGACGAACGGGCAGGCGGACATGTTCGCGCCGGTGGCGAGCACATGCGTCGTCGAAGAGGCGTGGCAGCTGGGGTCGCTCGGCCTGGGGATGCTCGGGCCGGGGAGCGGGCCGTCCTACGTGCAGGTGCCAACCGACCTGCTCGCCGCCGAGGTCGAGATCGACCGCGGCGAGGGGCCGGGCTACGCTCCGATCGAGACGGAGCGCGGCGACCCCTACCCCCTCATCGACGCCGCCGAGCGGCCGCTGATCTGGGCCGGCGCGGGCACGCGCGACCGCGCCGGCGAGGTCCGGGCGCTGGCCGAGCGGCTCGCCGCGCCGGTCCTGACCACCTACGGCGGGCGCGGCGTGCTCCCGCCCGGCCATCCGTGCGACGTCGGCATGCCGCCGCACGTGCCGTCGGCCGGGCGGCTCTGGGACGAGGCCGACCTCGTGATCTCGTTCGGCTCCGACCTGGACGGGATGAACACCCAGAACTGGCTCCAGCCCCAGCCGCCGCGGCTCGTCGCGGTCAACGTCGATGCCGACGACGCGGCGAAGAACTACCGCGTCGACGCGAGCACGGAGGCGCTCGGCCTCGACCGCATCCGCCCGCGCGAGGGCGACCCCGCCGAACGCCTGCGCAGCGTCCGGGCGGATGCGTGCCGCGCGCTCGACGACCGCGCGCTGCGCTTCCTCGACGCCGTCTCCTACGCGCTGCCCGACGACGCCAATGTCGTCTGCGACATGTGCATCCCGGGCTACTGGATCGCGGGGTTCCACGGCTTTCGCCGGCCGCGCAAGCTGCAGTATCCGATGGGCTGGGGAACGCTCGGGTTCGCGTTCCCGGCAGCGCTCGGCGCCGCGCTGGCCGGCACCGGGCCGACGGTCTCGATCTCAGGCGACGGCGGCTTCCTGTTCGCCTGCGGCGAGCTCGCGACGATGGCGCAGGAGCAGCTCCCGCTCACGGCGGTGATCGTCGACGACGGCGGCTACGGGATGCTGCGCTACGACCAGCGGCTGGCCGGAAAGCCGCCCTTCGGCGTGGACCTCATGACGCCGGACTTCGCCGCGCTCGCCGCGAGCTTCGGCTTGCCGGCCGAGACCGTCGAGGGACTCGACGACGACTTCGGCGAGGCGCTCTCGCAGCACTTGGCCGACCCGGCGCCCAGCGTGCTCGTGGCGAAGGGGGAGGCGCTGGTGCCGCCTCCTACCACCTCGCCGAACTGGTACCGCCGGCAGGGCTAGAAGGCCCGCTCCTCCAGCCGGAAGTCCTGCTGGGCGTCGATCTCGAGGATGTCCATCTGCGCCTTCTGCAGCTTGCCGGCGTAGTCCCAGTTCATCGACTGCCAGCGGGTGAACTGGTCCAGCACCCAGATGCCCGACTGGCGCGAGCCGTTGCCGGACTTGCCGTTGCCGCCGAACGGCAGGTGCGCCTCGGCGCCGGAGGTCGAGTTGTTGATCGACACCATGCCGGCGCTGATGCGCTCGCGGAAGCGGAATGCGTGCGTGGGCGAGGTCGTGTAGATCGCCGAGGAGAGCCCGTAGCCGTGGCCGTTGGCCAGCTCGATCGCCTCGTCGAAGGTCTCGAACCGGGCCACGCCGACGAGTGGGCCGAACGTCTCGGTGTTGTAGACGTCGTCGTCGGCGGTCACGCCCGTGATGAACGTCGGGTGGTAGAAGACGCCGGCCTCGGGGTCGCCGACGAATCCGTCGCGCGGCGCGTCGCCGGTGATCCGCCCGACGGCGCTCGAGCCGTGCACGGTGTGGTGCGGCTCGATCAACTCGAGCCATTCCTCGAAGCGCTCGCCGAAGCGCTCGTCGAGCATCGGCCCGTAGAGCACGTCCTGCATCGGGTCGCCGATCGCCGCGCCGCGGAGGCGCTCGTCGAGCCGGCGCACGAACTCGTCGTGCACGTCAGCGTGGACGATCGCGGTGCCGAGCGAGGTGCAGCGCTGCCCGGCGGTGCCGAAGCCGGCGAACAGGGCGCCCTCGACCGCGAGGTCGAGGTCGGCGTCGTCCATCACGACCATCGGATTCTTGCCGCCGAGCTCGAGGCAGGGCGACTGCAGGTGGCGTCCGCAGAGCGCGCCGATCTCCGCCCCGACGGCCGACGAGCCGGTGAAGCCGACCTTGTCGACGAGGCCCTGCTCGAGCGCGCGCTCGAGCCCCTCGAACGTCGCCGTCCCGTCCGCGTGCACGAGGTTCAGGACGCCCTTGGGGACGCCGCCCGCGTGAAGGATCTGCGCCAGCGCGGATCCGATCGCCGCGCTGTACTCGGCCGGCTTCCAGACGACCGCGTTGCCGCACAGGATCGCCGGCATGAGATACCACGACGGCACGGCGCCGGGGAAGTTGCCGGCCGTGATGATCGCAGCGACGCCGACCGGCATACGGAACGTGAAGAGCTGCTTGTCGGGCATCTCGGACGGGACGGTCTGGCCATACAGCCTGCGGCCCTCGCCGAGGAAGAAGTCGCACGTGTCGATGATCTCCTGGACCTCGCCGAGCGCCTCCGGATAGGGCTTGCCGATCTCGCGCGTGATCAGTCGCGAGAGCGCCTCCTTGTTGGCCTCCACGAGCCGCCCGACCTGCGCGATCACGCGCCCGCGCACGGGCGCCGGCACCGCTCCCCAGCCCGGCTGCGCCCTGCGCGCGGCGCGGCACGCGTCCTCGAAGCCCTGCGCGTCCGCCAGTAGCACCTCTGCGATCACGTCGGAGCGGTTGGCCGGGTTGCTCGATTGCAGCCGTCCGCCGGGCGCGTCCGAGCGCTCCTGGCCGTCGATTATCGAAGCTGCGGTGCGGAGCGATGTGGCGGTGTCGGACATGTCCGCCACCTTAGTCTGCGGACGCGAGGCGCTCCTTGAGCGCGTCGATGACGCGCACGCTGACCGGGTCGACGCCGCGCAGCACCGCCATGTAGAGCGACATGAGGTCGCCGAGCAGGACTAGCGAGACGAGCCGCTCCAGCCGCGTCTCGCCGCGCGCGCTGACGCGTTCGACCGTCGCAGCACCCGCGGCCGCGAACTCGGCGGTCACCTCGGTGCGGCGCACTACACGCTGATCGGCGTGCGGGTCGTCGAGGAACACGGCGGAGAGATGGCGCTCGGCGCCGGCCCAGCCGACGATCTCGTTGTGGTCGTGCTCGGGCAGCTTGCTCGCGAACGCCGGCGTCTCGGCGTTCTCGTTGATCTGAGTCTTCCAGCGGTAGGCGACCGACGCAGTCAAGCCCGCGCCCGTGATCACCGGGATCGTGCCGTGGAGCGCGCGCGCGAGCCGCTTGGCGTCGCCGTCCTCGGGGCCGTCGGGCCCCCATTCGAGCGCGAGCTGTTCCGCGAGCACCGCCGCGCCCTCGATCTCGCCGCGCAGCGACGGCGCGGCGCCGCACAGGGCCGCCGCCTCGAGCGCGATCACGAGCGCGTAGCCGACCGCCGCGCGCGGCTGGAAACCGCCCGGGAGCGGGATCACCGGCACGCCGTCGGCGCGCGCACGCTGCGCGAGCTCGCCGCCTGTGGTCGAGACCAGGCGCGGCGCCCCGGCCTCCTTCGCGGCGTCGTAGGTCGCGAGCGTCTCCTCGGTGGAGCCTGAGTAGCTTGCGCACAGGACCAGCGTCTCGCGGCCGATCCAGGGCGGGATGTCATAGCCCATCGCGAGCGCGAGCGGTCGCCGCAGCCGCGGCCCCAGCGCGCCGGCCGCGAGCCGCCCGCCGACCGAAGATCCGCCCATGCCGGCGACGATCAGCCCGCCGGGGGCGTCGACGGGCGCGACCGCGGCCGAGTCGACGCGCCAGATCGCGTCACGCAGGTGCTCGGCGAGACCGAGCGCCTCGGGGATCTGACCCGTCGAGTCGACGGCCCGGCAGGCGTCCGCGTCGAGCGCGCCGGTGGGAACTGCGTGGGTGGCCTCGGATGCGGACATGTCAGAACAGCAGCCCTCCGTCGGGAATGGTGACACCGGGGAACACGCGCGCGCCGTTCGTGACGACGTTCCCGGCGCCGATCGTGACTCCCTCACCCAGCACGGCCAGGCCCTCGACGTGAGTGTCGTCGCCGATCTGCACACCGGCCGCGACGATGCAGTTGCTCAGCCGGCAGTTCGCGCCGATGGTCGTCCCGCGCAGCACGACGGCACTCTCGATCGTCGTCCCGGCGCCGACGGTCACGCCGGACTCGAGCACGGCGCGACTGCCGATCCGTGCCCCTTCCCCGATGCGGCAGTCGCGCTCCACCAGCGCCGGGGGGATCACGCGCCCGTGGTTCTCGGTCCTCGGCGCGACGTACACGTAACCGTCGCGCATGCGCGCTCCGACGCCGGTCCTCACCGTGCCCTCGAGGATGTCGAACGTGCCCTCGAGATAGCGCTCCGGAGTTCCGATGTCGAGCCAGTAGCCGTCGCCCACGTAGGCGAACAGGCCCTCGCCGACGAGGCGCGGGAAGACGTCCCGCTCGATCGACGCGGGCTGACCGGGCTCGAGCAGCTCGAGCACCGAGCGCTCGAGCACGTAGACGCCGGCGGAGATGTTGTGCGTGTCGATCTGATCGGGCGACGGCTTCTCGACGAAGCCGGTGACCTCGCCATCGGCGAGCGTGCGCACGAGGCCATAGGCGGACGGGTCGTCGACCGGCGTGAGCGCGATCGTGACGCGCGCGCCGCGCGCGTCGTGCATCGCGAGCTGGGAACTCACGTCGAGGTCGCTCAGCACGTCGCCGTTGAGCATCAGAAAGCGCTCGTCGAGCAAGGACTCGGCGAACTTGAGCGCGCCGCCGGTGCCGAGCGGGTGCGGCTCCTCCACGTAGCGCAGCCGCAGCCCGTACGCGCCGCCGTCTCCCAGCATGTTGCGCACGCCGGCGGCGAGGAAGCCGCAGGACATGATCACGTCATCGACGCCGTGGCCGCCCAGCCAGTCGAGCATGTACGCGATGAACGGCCGGTCGACCAGCGGCACGACCGGCTTGGGCACGGTCGAGGTGAGCGGGCGCAGGCGCGTCCCCTCGCCGCCCGCGAGGATCAGCGCCTGCATCAGGCGCCCTTGTCGTGCGACGGCCGTCCGATGGCCTCGTAGACGAGACCTGCGCGCCGCGCGACCTCCGGGTCGAAGAAGTTGCGCCCGTCGACGAGCAGCGAGCCGCGCATCGAGCCGGCGACCTCGGCGAGGTCGAGCTCGCCGAACTCGGGCCACTCCGTCACCAGCACGATCGCGTCGGCGCCCTCGATCGCCTCGGCGGCGGTCGACGCGAAGGCGATCCCGCGGATCAGCTTGCGCGCCTCCTCCTCGGCGACCGGGTCGTACGCCCGCACGCGCGCGCCGGCTCCCTGCAGTCGCGACGAGAGCACGAGCGACGACGCTTCGCGCATGTCGTCGGTGTTCGGCTTGAATGCGAGCCCGAGCATTGCGATCTCCTTGCCCACCAGCGACCCGAGATGCTTCTGGAGCTTCGCGATCACGCGCCGCTTCTGCAGTTCGTTGACCTCGATCACCGAGTTGAGCAACTGGAAGTGGTAGCCCGAGTTGCCGGCGAGCTGCTTGAGGGCGGCCACATCCTTCGGGAAACAGTTATGAACCGGAATTCCGTTTGTTGCGACAACCGTGTGCGCGCCAGGCACCTCGAGCGAGTAGACCGGGCCAGCATAATGCTCGCGCCGTACGTCGACGACGCGCACCCACGGGCTGCCGCCGCCAAAGCGCCGGAAGCCGGTCGGCGCAATCCGCTTGCTCTGCCTGGCGATCGCGGCCTCGACCCCCTCGCGATCACGCTCGGGCACGAGGAACATCGCGCGCTCGACCTGTTCAGCCCCGCTGACGCGCAGCCAGTGAGTCTCCTTGGTCGACTTCGCAGTGCGACCGCGCCGCCATGCGCAGACGAGTCCGACATCCGCCAGCAGCCGCGCGACGCCTTCCGCGAGCTCGTCGCTGATCGTGCCCCACTCGAGGATCACGCTGGGCCCGCCCTGGACGAGCGACCACGATCCATCGCCCTCCCAGAGCCCGGAGAGCAGGGCGCGCTTGCGTTCGATCGTCTGCTCCCAGGTGAGGTCCGGGATCCGCTGCGTGTAGCTCGTGCGGCCGAGCCCGAGCACGTGGCGCCACCACGCCGTGACGATCCTCGAGGACACCGTGACCACGCGCGCCGTCAGCGACCGATGCACGCGGACCTTGACGCCGTGACGCTGCCAGAAGCTGACCACGTCGGTGACGAGGTGCGCCTCGCGCTCCCGATGGAAGAACCATTGGACGCGCTGATCGTCCGCAGTGCAGTGTCCCTCCGC
>DASQMT010000174.1:0-10090 GCA_035645355.1 Solirubrobacteraceae bacterium
CCGCGTCGCGGTGCGCGAGGGTCAGTGCCGGGTGGTCGTGCACGCGCAGGTCGCGCCGGTACCAGACGATCGCGGTCCGCATCGCGTGGAGTACGGCGCGGCGGCGCTCGGGGGTCACGAACGCGCCGCGGAGACCCCGGCGCGCGAGAGTAGGCTCTCTTCGTGGCCCTGGTGCGCGATTTCCCGCTCTTCCCGCTCGGCCTCGTCGCGCTGCCGAGCGAGCTGATCCCGCTGCACATCTTCGAGGAGCGCTACAAGACGATGATGGCGCGCGTGCTCGAAGAGGAGGGCGAGTTCGGGATCGTCTGGGTCGCCGATGACGGCCTGCGCCCGGTCGGCTGCGCGTGCGAGGTCGCGGAGGTGCTCGAGCGGATGCCCGACGGCCGCCTCAACCTCGTCGCGCGCGGCACGCGCGTGTTCCGCATCGAGGCGCGCCAGGAGGAGCTCGCGTACCCGGCCGGCACCGTCCAGTTCCTCGACGACCGTGACGAACCGGTCGATCCCGACATCGCGGCGGACGCGCACAAGGTCTACGCCGACCTCGTCGAGCAGGCCACGGACCGCACGCCCGACCCCGAGGAGGTCGAGCGGATGTCCGCCTACGAGATGGCGGCCACCGTCGAGCTCGGCATGGACGCCAAGCAGGGGTTGCTCGACCTGCGTTCAGAGACCGCCCGGCTCAAGCTGGTCACCCGCCTGCTGCGGGGTGCGATCAAGCGCCTGGACTACATCGGGCGCGCCCAGGCGCGGGCGCGCTCGAACGGCAAGGTCCACTTCGGGGACTAGTTCCTGAGCAACGCCAGCACCGCCGTCGAGCCGCTCGCGCGAGCGAGCGTCTCCGCGTCGGCGCCTTCGTCCGTCCGCAGAGAGCGATCGGCGCCGTGGCGCAACAGGAGCGCCGCGAGCACGTCGTCGCCGTGCTGCGCCGCCGCGTGCAGGGCGCTGAAGCCACCCGCCTGCAGGGCGTCCGGGTCGGCACCCGCCTCCAGCAGCAGCCGCGCGCACTCTACGTCACGTGCGGCGGCGGCCGAGTGCAGCGGCCGCACGCGCGAGGGGTTCTCCGCCTCGGCGTCCGGATCGGCGCCGGCCTCGAGCAGCGCCGCCGTCGCAGCGGCGCCGCCGAAGAAGCACGCGTAGTGCAGCGCCGTGAAGCCGTCGGCCGAGCGGCGGCTGACGAGCGCCGGGTCCGCGGCGAGCTCTCGGCGCAGCGTCGCGGCGCGACCGACCGCCGCGAGGTCGAGCCCGTCGAGCGGCGGCCGGGCCGCGAGCAGCGCCTGCAGCACCGCCGGCCGGCGGTGATAGAGCGCGATCCGCACCGCCGGGATGCCGTCCTCCTGCGAGGCCGCCAGGCCGGGATCGGTCGCCAGCAGCGCCTCGACGGCGGCGGCGTCTCCGGACTTCACCGCCGCGATCAGGTCGGGTGCATCCATCACCGCACGATCCCGCAGACGCGCTCGGTCACGTCCTTCGTGAACGCCGCCACGCGCAGGAACGTCGCCGGCACGCCCGGTGAGCGGTCCGAGAAGGTGACCGAGCCGGCCTCGAGCGCGACGCGATAGGAGAGGTCGGTACCCGGGCCGGGCGGCAGCTCGATGCCCAGCTCGGCCTGCGGCGCGAGATCGCGCACGAGCTGGCGTGCGCGCAGCAGCCGATCGGCGTCGAGCACGTGCTCCTTGCCGTCGCAGGTGACGCTGCCGCCGTCGGAGACGACGACGTCCACGTTCGCGTTCGGATCGCCGCCGCTGCGCTCGACGGAGAGCAGGTCCGCCGGCGGCGTGCCGCATCCGGCGAGCACAGCGATCGCGAGGCCGATCAGCGCCGTGCGGCCGCCGCGCTCAGCGATGTGTCGGGAACCCGTACTCGGCGCCACGCGCTTGGTCTGGCCAGCGCTCGGTGACAACCTTGCCGCGCGTGTAGAACAGCACGCCCTCGCGGCCGTGCACGTGCAGGTCACCGAAGAGCGACTGCTTCCAGCCGCCGAACGAGTAGTAGGCCATCGGCACCGGGATCGGCACGTTGACGCCGACCATGCCGGTCTGCACGCGCTGCTCGAACTCGCGCGCGGTGCGGCCGTCGGCGGTGAAAATCGCCGAGCCGTTGCCGTACCGGTTCGAGTTGACCAGCTCGAGCGCCTCCTCGAAAGTCTCGACCCGCAAGAGCACCAGCACCGGACCGAAGATCTCCTCGCGATAGACCGACATCTCCGGCGTCACGCGGTCGAGCAGCGTCGGCCCGACCCAGAAGCCGTCCTCGTGGCCCTCGACCGAGAGCCCGCGGCCGTCGCGGCGCAACTCGGCACCCTCGGCCTCGCCGGCGTCGATCGCCGCCAGAACGCGGTCGCGCGCGGCATCTGTGACCAGCGGCCCCATCTCGCTGCCCGCCTCGGCGCCCGGCCCCACCTGGACGGCGTCGACGCGCGCCTCGAGCGCCTCCGCGAGCGCGTCGCCGGCTTCGCCGACCGCGACCACCGCGGAGATCGCCATGCAGCGCTGGCCGGCCGAGCCGTAACCGGCCGACGCGATCGCGTCGGCCGCGATCTCGACGTCGGCGTCAGGCATCACGACGGCGTGGTTCTTGGCTCCGCCGAGCGCCTGCACGCGCTTGCCGTGCGCCGTCGCGGTCTCGTAGATGAACTTCGCGACCGGCGTCGAGCCGACGAACGAGACAGCCGCGATGCCGGGATGGCGCAGCAGCGCCTCGACCGCCTCGCGATCGCCGTGCAGCACGTTGAAGGCCCCGTCGGGGAGACCGGCCTCGGCGAGCCACTCGGCCATCAGCAGCGACGGCGACGGGTCCTTCTCGCTCGGCTTGAGGATGAAGGCGTTGCCGCAGGCGAGCGCAAGCGGGAACATCCACATCGGGACCATCGCGGGGAAGTTGAAGGGCGTGATCCCGACCGCGACACCGATCGGCTGGCGCAGGGAGTGCGAATCGACCCCGGTGCCGACCGCCTCGGAGGCCTCGCCCTTGAGCAGGTGGGCAGCGCCGCACGCGAACTCGACGACCTCGAGACCGCGCTGTACTTCGCCGCGTGCGTCGTCGATGGTCTTGCCGTGCTCCGCCGTGATCACGCGCGCGAGCTCGTCCGCGCGCGCCGCGGCGAGCTCGCGGAAGCGGAAAAGCACGTTGGAGCGGCGTGCCATCGACTGCGTGCTCCAGGCCGCGAAGCCCGCCGTCGCGGCCTCGACGGCGCGATCGACGTCGGCGCTCGATGCGAACGCGACGCGCCGCGTCACGGCGCCCGTGGCGGGATCGGTCACCTCGCCGAAGCGCTCGGAATCCTGGAGGCGCTCGCCCCCGATCCAATGGGCGACGGTCTCGAGCTCGGTCGTGGTCATGCGTGTAGCGAAGCACACGCATCGGGTTCAGACCAGCGCTTGCGGTCAGGCGATCGCCACGGCGCCGCCGCGGCGCGGATCGCAGCCGCCGGTCAGCGTCCCCGCGACGGGGTCGCGCAGCACCGCCTGCGCGCCGCCGAAGAACAGGTTGCGCGTCGTGAAGCGGACGAGCGCGCGCCCCTCCGCCTCGAGCGCGGCGGTTTCCACGCCGGGCTCCAGGTAGATCACGCCGTCCTCCGAGTGCACCCGCGGCGCGTCGATCGCGGGCTGCACGTCGAGCCCGTGGTCGAGCACGCCGATCACCACCTGCAGGATCGCCGAGCGGATCCGGTTCGAGCCCGCCGATCCCAGCACCAGTCGGGGGACTCCGTCGTCCAGCACCATCGTCGGCGCCATCATCGACGGCAGCCGCCGCCCGGGCGGATGCGTGTGGAAGCCGAACGGCGACAGGTCCTGCTCGCCCATCATGTTGTTGAGGTGGATGCCGGTGCCCGGCACGACCTCGCCGCAACCCTCGCCGTTCGTGCAGGTCACCGCGCAGGCCCAGCCGTCGGCGTCGACCGCGGAGATGTGCGTCGTAGCACCCAGCCGGCCGGTGCTGAAGCGCTCGAGGAAGCCGGGGTCCGACAGCCCGGCGAGGAACCCCGGCGTGCGCTCCGCCTGAGCGGACTCCATCGCGCCGACGATCGCGGCCACCGACGGCGGCCCGGGGGCGCGATCGAGCAGCGCGAGCGCATAGGCGAGCAGCACCCCGCCCGCGCTCGGAGGTGGATTGGTGAGCACGGTGTTCCCGCGATAGCCGACGCGCACCGGCGCCCGCTCGATCGTCGCGTAGGCGGCGAGGTCGGCGCGCGTCAGCAGCCCGCCGCGCTCGGCCACCCAGTCGCACACGGTCGCGGCCACGTCACCGGTGTAGAACGGCGCCGGCCCCTCCGCGGCGAAGCGCTCGAGCGTGTTCGCCAGCGAGGGGTCGCAATGCGAGTCGCCGGGTCGCGGGGAGTGCCCTTCGGGCATGAACAGCATGTGCGCCTCGGCCGTCGAGCTCGTGATCGGCTCGAGGATCTCGAACAGGTAGGACTGGCGCTCACCGACCGTGACGCCTGTGCGGGCGGCTGCGACGGCGGGTGCCACGAGCTCGGCCGGTGGAAGCCGGGCGAAGCGCCGTAGGGCGGTCCAGGCGCCCGCGAGCACCCCATATGGGCCGGCCGCGGCGGCGCCGATGTTGAACATCTGCACCGCATCGCCGAAGTCGATCTCGACCGCCCGCAGCGGCGCGTGCGTGGCATCCGGCGACAGGCCGCGTCCCGGCGCCTCGACGAAGAAGTCGAGCAGCACCGGCTCGCGCTCCGGTGGCGCGACGAGCATGTAGCCGCCGGCGCCGAGCCCGGTGAGCATCGGCTCGGCGACGAACGACGTGAACATCGCGGCCAGCGCAGCGTCGACCGCGTTGCCGCCGGCGCGGAGGATCTCCGCGCCCGATTCCGCTGTGACGGGATGGCCCGCGGCGACGACGCCGCGCATCGATCGGGCTCTCAGCGCCTCGGCATGTACTCGGGCACGTCGACGTCGATGCTGCTCGACTCGCGGCCACGCGGGTCGCGCCGGCTCATGCGGCTCACGCGGGGCTCGCCGGCCGGCTCGCGCAGGCCGCGCTCGTCGCCGCTGCGGGCGGCCCGCGGTGCGCGCTCGTCGCCGTAGCCCGTCGCCACGACCGTCACCCAGACCTGCTCCTCGAGCTTCTCGTCGATCATCGCGCCGAAGATGATGTTCGCGTCGGGATGCGCCGCCTCCGCGACCGCCTGCGCGGCCTCGTTGACCTCCCACAGCGACAGGTCGCGACCGCCGGTGATCGACAGCAGGATCGCCTTCGCGCCCTCGAGCGTCGTCTCGAGCAGCGGCGAGGAGACCGCCTGCTCGGCTGCGTCGATCGCCCGCTTCTCGCCCTGTCCCATGCCGATTCCCAGCAGCGCCGTCCCGGCGTCGGACATGATCGTCCGCACGTCCGCGAAGTCGAGGTTGATCAGGCCCGGCAGGGTGATCAGGTCCGAGATGCCCTGGACGCCCTGGCGCAGCACGTCGTCGGCGACGCGGAACGCCTCGACCATCGAGGTCTGCTTGTCGAGCACCGACAGGAGCCGGTTGTTGGGCACGACGATCAGCGTGTCGACCTCGTCGGCGAGCGCCTGGATTCCCTGCTCGGCGGCCTGCGCGCGGCGCGAGCCCTCGAAGCCGAACGGCTTGGAGACGATCCCGACGGTGAGTGCCCCGAGCTCGTGCGCGATCCGCGCCACCACGGGCGCGCCGCCAGTGCCGGTGCCGCCGCCCTCGCCGGCCGTGATGAAGACCATGTCGGCGCCCTTGAGCTGGGCCTTGATGCGGTCGTAGTCCTCCATCGCCGCGTGGCGGCCGCGGTCGGGGTCCGAGCCGGAGCCCAGCCCCTTCGTCAGCTCCGCGCCGATTTGGAGCGCGTGGTCCGCGTCGGACTGCTGCAGCGACTGCGCGTCCGTGTTGACCGCGACGAACTCGACGCCGGCGACCTCGGCCTCGATCATCCGGTTGACCGCGTTGACGCCGGCGCCGCCGATGCCGACGACGCGCAGCTGGGGCGACCCGATCGACTCGGGCGCCGGCGAGTAGGAGGCGGCCGGCGCCGCGGGCGGCGGCGGGGCCATGATGTTCTCGGGCAGGTCGGAGGAGAACGCGTGGCGCAGCCGCTCCTGCGGAGTCGGCAGGCGCGGGGCCTCCACCTCGGGCTCGCGCGCCGGCGGGTCGGACGCGCCCGACGCGCCGAGCCCCTCGGACTCCGTCTGGCGGAACAGCGCGGCCAGTGGTCCCTCGCGCATGCTCGCCCGCTTGCCGCTACCCATTCGAGAGCACCTCCTTCGCCAGCTGGCGATACGCGTCGGCCGCCGTGCCGTTCGGTTCGTACTTGAGCACCGACATGCCCTTGACGGGAGCCTCCGCGAAACGGACCGTCTTCTTGATGCGCGCGCCGAACAGGCGGTCGCCGAAGTTCTCCTCCAGGATCTCGATCGCCTCCTTGGCGTGGAGCGTCCGGGTGTCGACCATCGTGGGCAGGATGCCCGCGATCACGACGTCCGGGTTGAGGTTCTCCTGGATCATGGAGAGCGTGCTCTGCAGCTGGATCAGGCCGCGCATCGACAGATACTCGCACTGCACGGGGACGATCACCTGATCGGCCGCCGTAAGGGCGTTGATCGTCAAGAGTCCCAGCGAGGGCGGCGTATCGATGCAGATGAAGTCGTAATCCTCGAGGATCGGGTGCAGCGCCTTGGCTAGCGAGCGCTCGCGGCCGATCTTCATCGACATCGCGATCTCGGCGCCGGCGAGGTCGATCGACGAGCAGGCGACGTCGACCTCGCGCCTGCGGACGACCTCGCGGATCGGCAGGTCGTGCACGAGCACGTCGTACATCGACTGCTCGACCGCGTCGGGATCGATGCCCTGGGACATGGTCAGGTTGCCCTGCGGGTCCATGTCGACGCACAGGACGCGGTGGCCCTGCTCGACGAAGGCCGCGGCCAGGTTGAGCGTGGTGGTCGTCTTCGCCACGCCGCCCTTCTGGTTGGCGAAGGCGATGACCTTGGCCTGCCCGGTCACGGCGAGACTCCTCGGGTCGGTGGCGGAACCATCGGGCGACGCTTTCGCGCCCGTCCGACGTTCTCCTGCCACGCGGGCACAATGGAGGCGTGCCCACGGGCCTCGCCCATGTCGCGACCGTCTCCTTCCTCGCCAGTCGCGCCGCGCCGTCACTGCAGTTCTTCTTCGCGCTGGGCGGCGGGATAGCGCTCGCCCGCGCCGCCGCGCAGCAGGGCGCGCGGACCGGTTACGGCGCCGCTCTCGCCTCGATGCTGCAGACAGTCGCGGTGATGGGACCCGCGCGCGTCAACGCGCCGCTCACGCAGGCGATCACGGCGCCGATGATGGGCCGGCTACAGGCGCGCGGGGCGCACCCTCTGACGGAGTTCCTCGCCTGCCTCGCGCTGCGGCTCGTGCACTACGCGGTGCTGCTGGCCGCGTTCATCTTCGTGATCCTGGGCGGCCTGGACGAGTTCACGGGCTCCTACGAAACGCTGACGGGCTGGCTCGGGATCGTGCCGCAAGGCGCGACAGCGGCGCTCGCCGTCACGGCAGCGGGGCAGGTGCTGTGGGCGATCTTCTTCAGCACGATCCAGGTCGCGGCGTACCGCCGCGCGCTCGGCGACTGGCCGCGCGGCGAGCCGTCCCACGCGCGGGAGCCGGCCGCGGCGGCCACCGCCGTCGAGCGCGGCTCGGGCCGCTTCGACCCGCGCGCGATCCTGGTCGCCGCGCTGCTGGCCAGCGCGCTGCTGCTGGCGAGCACGTCCTGGGCGCTGTTGCTGGGCGTGACGGCCTGGCTGATCGGCGCCTGGCTGCTCTCGAGGCCCGACTACGACGCCGTCCCGCTCGGCCTCGTGCTCGCCGGCCTGCTCGCGTTCGCCGCGCTCACCGGAGGGCTGCTCAGCGGCGCAGGGCTCGAGCTGACGTTGCGTCGCGTGCTGCGCGCCGTGCTGCTCGTGGCGGTGGCGACCTGGATGCGCGCGGCCGCCGGGCCGGGCGGGCTGCGCGAGGCCTTCCGGCGCGTACTGTGCCGACTGCGCGGCCTGCCCGCCGTCAAGGAGGCAGCGGCGCTGATGGAAGGCCTCGATCCCGGCCCGCGCCTGGTGGCGGCCGGGCGGGCGGCGGCGGACCGGCTCTCAGACGTCCCGCTCGCGCCGGTGGCTCTCGTCGACGCCGTGATCGGCTGGGTTGCGGCGGAGTCGGCCGGATTTCGCGCCGGCGCCGGCGCCGTCCGGGGCGAGCTGCGCTTGCGCGCGCCCGACGCACTGCTCGTCGCGCTCACGCTGGCGCCCGCCTGGGCGCTGCTGGGTGGCTGAGGTGTGCTATCCCGAGCGCGCAGTGGAGAACGTCCTGCACGACGCCGTGACCGAGGGGCTCATCTGACCTCGGTGGCGGAGCTCATCGCCGGCCGCAGGATCGTGGTCTGCGCCGGCTCCGGCGGCGTCGGCAAGACGACCACCGCGGCCGCGCTCGCCATGGGCGCCGCCGCCGAGGGCGCGAAGGTCGCCGTGGTCACGATCGACCCGGCGAAGCGGCTCGCGAACGCGCTCGGGCTGGAGGAGCTGGGCAACGAGCCGCGGCTGATCGACCCGGCTCGCTTCACCGCGCACGGGATCGAGATGCGCGGCGAGTTGTGGGCGCTGATGCTCGACCCCAAGCGCACGTTCGACGACCTGATCGAGCACCTGGCGCCCGACGCGCGCACGCGCGACGAGGTGCTGTCGAACCGGATCTACGCGCAGCTCTCGAACGCCGTCGCCGGCTCGCAGGAGTTCAGCGCGATCGCGAAGCTCTACGAGCTCGACGCGAGCGGCGATTTCGACCTGCTCGTGCTCGACACGCCGCCGTCGCGCAACGCGCTCGACTTCCTGGACGCCCCCGAGCGGCTGACGGGCTTCTTCCAGGGGCGCGCGCTCAAGGTCTTCCTGCGACCCGCGGGCTTCGGCGGGCGCATCCTCGGCAGGGGCACCGGCGTCGCGTTCGGACTCTTGCGCCGGGTCACGGGCGTCGACCTGCTCGAGGACCTGTCCGTGTTCTTCCGGGCGCTGGGCGGCATGATCGACGGCTTCGTGGTCCGCTCGGAGCGCGTCGGCGCGCTGCTCTCGGACCCCGGGACGACCTTCCTGATCGTGACCTCGCCACGCCACGATCCCGTCGAGGAGGCGATCTTCTTCCATCGCAAGCTGCGCGAGGCGCAGATGCCGTTCGGTGGCCTGGTGGTGAACCGCGTGCACGAGGCACCTTCGATCGACGGGAAGCTGCCGGCGTCGCTGACCGAGGAGCTCGGCAGCGCGCTCGCCGGGCGCGTCTCGACGTCGGCGCGCGAGCTGGCCGCGCTCGCCGCCCGTGACGCGGCCAACATCGTCGACCTGCGCGACCGGCTCGGCGATCCGCCGCTCGTGATCGTCCCCGAGCGCCAGGACGACGTGCACGATGTCGAGGGGCTCGCGCACGTGCGCGCGCACCTGTGGGGCGTCAGTCCCGCACCCCCGTGCTGATGAACTCGACCAGGCGCTCGAGGTCGGCGGCCGGGATCCGCTGCCCGTAGTCCGCGGGCATGATGCCGCCCGCATGATCGGGCGCGATCATGCGGTCCGGCGCGACGATGCTTTCGCGGATGTAGCGGTCGGGCATGCTCCTCAGGCTCTGGTCGAGGTCCGGCCCGAACTGCCCGCGGGCCGATGCCGGCGCGAACGCGTGGCACGAGCCGCAGCCGTGCTCGGCCCAGACCGCCCGGCCGTCGCGCGGCGCGGCAGGCGCGGGCGCCGCCGCGTTCGCCGGGCCGCGCTGCTCGTCACCGGTCACGAACGCGGCGACGACCATCACCGCCGCCGCGCACATGAGCAGCCCGGCCGCGATCCTCACGCCGGCTCCGCACCCCGCGTCGCGCGCGCCGGCCGGCGCTTCAGCACGTCGGCGGCGAGCAGCGCCAGCGCGAGCGCCAGCGCCCCACCCGCGGCCCAGAGCCAGCCGGACGCGATCGCGCCGTCGTCGGACGGAGCGGGGGGAGCCGTCGCGGGCGTGTCCGCGATCTGCACCGCCGGGAACGAGTGCGGCAGCGCGTCGTTGAAGCCGTCGAGCACCTGGAGGCCCCAGCGGCCCGCGCTCGGGAAGACGACCGTGGCCCGGTAGACGTCGGGCTTGCCGGTCGG
>DASQMT010000175.1:0-4930 GCA_035645355.1 Solirubrobacteraceae bacterium
GAGGCCGCGCGGGTGCGCGGCGTGCGCTACGTGCAGGTCTCCACCGACGAGGTCTACGGCTCGATCGAGGAGGGATCGTTCACGGAGCTCTCGCCGCTGCTGCCCTCGTCGCCCTACTCGGCGACCAAGGCCGGCGCGGACTTGCTGGTCGCGTCCTACCACCACACCTACGGGCTGGAGTCGCTGATCTGTCGCGGCTCGAACAACTACGGCCCCTACCAGTACCCCGAGAAGCTGATCCCGTTGATGATCCTCAACGCGCTGCACGGCGATCCCCTGCCCGTCTACGGCGACGGGCAGCAGGTGCGCAACTGGATCTTCGTGGAGGACTTCGCGCGTGGCATCGGCCACGTGCTCGAGCACGGCGTCCCGGGCGAGACGTACAACGTCGGCGGCCCCGACGAGGCGGTCAACCTCGAGGTCGTCAAGCGGATCATCGCGCTGACCGGCGCGTCGGATGACCTGATCGAGTACGTCACCGACCGCCCCGGCCACGACCGCCGCTACTCGCTGGGGTCGGAGAAGGTGCGCGCCCTCGGCTGGGAGGCGCGCGTGCGCTTCGAGGAGGGGCTGAAGCGCACCGTCGCGTGGTACCAGGACAACCGCCCCTGGTGGGAGCCGATCCGCTCGGGCGACTACCGCGCGTACTACGAGCGCCAGTACGGGCGCAGCCTCGGCTAACCGAGGTCGCTCAAGCGCCAGTCGGCGCCCTCGCGCACGAGGCGCAGGTCGCGCACGCCGTCCCGGTCACCGATCCGGCCCTTGACCTTCGCGGTCGCCGAAGTCCCCGAGACGGTGACCGCCTCGACCTCGAGATCGAAGTCGTCCGCGTCCCCGAGCGCCTTTTCGAGCTCCTGGTCGCAGGTCGAGCCCGTCTCCTGGATCTGATCGCTGAGCCGCTTCGCGAGCAGCTCGCCGCAGATCTCCCCGGCATCGCCGGTCTCGCCGGCGGACTGGAGCTTCTCCACGACCTCCGCGACGTTCTTCTCCTCGCCTTCGAAGTCGCCCGCCGACGAAGGGTTGGCCCCGCAACCGGACGCCAGCGCGGCGAGCACGAGCGGTATGGCGAGCGCGGGGCGGACCATGCTGCGCCCAGAGGGTAGTGGCCCGGCTAGGATCGCGGCGGCGATGGCCACGCGCGCGGACAACGAGCGCTCGCTCGGCGCGCTTGCGGCGTCGGTTCACGATTGCCACCGCTGCCCGCGCCTGGTCGCGTGGCGCGAGCTCGTCGCGCACGAGAAGCGCGCGGCGTTCCGCGACGAGGTCTACTGGGGCCGGCCGATCGCAGGCTTCGGGGACCCGGCCGCCCGCGTGCTCGTGCTCGGGCTCGCTCCGGCCGCTCACGGCGGCAACCGCACGGGCCGCATCTTCACCGGCGACCGCTCGGGCGACTTCCTGTTCGCCGCCCTGCACCGCACCGGCTTCGCGAACCAGGCGCTCTCGCTGCACCGCGGCGACGGGCTCGCGCTGCGCGACTGCTGGATCACCGCTGCGGTGCGCTGCGCGCCGCCTGCGAACAAGCCGCTGCCGTCCGAGCGCGACAACTGCGCCGCCTGGCTGCGCGCCGAGCTGGAGCTGCTGGAGCGCGCCCGCGTGGTCGTCTGCCTGGGCGGGTTCGCCTGGGACTCCGGTCTGCGACAGCTCGCGCCCGGGCTGCGCCCGCGGCCGCGGTTCGGGCACGCGGCCGAGGCGCGCGCCGGCGGCCTGACGCTGCTGGGCTGCTACCACCCGAGCCAGCAGAACACGTTCACGGGACGATTGACGCCGGCGATGCTCGACGCGGTGCTCGAGCGCGCCCGCGAGCTGGCCGTCTTCTAGCGTCAGGCGGATGTCCGGTCGTGCCCGCTACGCCGCCATCCTGCGCGCCCCGGACGTGGCACCGTTGCTGCTCGCCTCGATGGTGGCGCGGCTGCCTTACGGGGTCTACGCGCTGGCGGCGATCCTCTACCTGGAGGAGGCGCGCGGCTCATACGCGATCGCCGGCCTCGTCGACGGCGCCTTCGCCGTGGGCGCGGCGATCGGCGTGCCGTGGCAGAGCCGGCTGATCGACCGCCTCGGTCAGCGCCGCGTGCTGCTGCCCGCCGCGCTGCTCGACGCGCTGGCGACCGTGATGCTGATCGTGCTCACGGAGGCCGATGCGCCGACGGTGGCGCTCGTCGCCATCGGACTCATCGGCGGTCTCGCCGTGCCGAGCATCGGCGGCGCGATGCGCACGCTCTGGCCCGAGCTGCTGCGTCGCCGCAAGGAGCTGCTCGCGGCGGCGTTCGCGCTCGACTCCGTCGCGATCGAGCTGCTGTTCACCGTCGGCCCGCTGATCGCCGCGCTGATCATCGCCGTCGCATCGCCGGCCGCGGCGCTCGTGGTGAGCGCGGCCTGCTCGCTCCTCGGAACTCTGGCGTTCATCACGCGCCGGCCGTCGCGCGCCTGGCGTCCGCACGCGGCGTCCGGCTCGCACGGGGCGCTCGGCGCGCTGCGCTCCGCGGGCGTGCGCACGATCGTCTTCTCCTCGCTGCCCGTCGGCTTCTGCTTCGGAGCCGTCGAGATCAGCCTGCCGGCGTTCGCCGAGCTGCACGGCACGCGCGAGCTGGCGGGTGTGCTGCTCGCGACCTGGTCGCTGGCGAGCGTGGTCGGCGGGCTGGCGTACGGGGCGCGGGCGTGGCCGCGCCCGCTCGGCTCGCTCTACCTGTGGCTCTCGCTGCTGCTCCCGCTCGGCTACCTGCCGGCGCTGCTCTCGCCGTCGATCGCGGCGATGGCGCTGCTGATCGTACCCGCCGGGCTGGTGATTGCCCCGCTCGGCGCGGCCGGCAACCAGCTGATCGAGCGGGTCGCGCCCGTGGGGGCGGCGACCGAGGCGTACGCCTGGCCGGTGACGGCGATCCTGATCGGGTTCGCGGGCGGCACCGCGCTCGGCGGCGGGCTCGTGGAGGCGTTCGACTGGCGTGCCTGCTTCATCGCGGCGGCAGCGGCCGCGGCCGTCGGGGCCGCGGTCGTCGTGCGCTTCCGCGGCACGCTCGCGACGCTCCCGGCCGGCGCCGGCTGACCGGTACCGTTGAGGGGGTGGCGCACCCTGCCCTCCAGGCCTTCACCCCGCAGGTGCGCGAGTGGTTCGGCCGCGCGTTCGCCGAGCCGACGGCGGCCCAGGCGCAGGCCTGGCCGGCGATCGCGACGGGCGCCCACACCCTCATCTCCGCCCCGACGGGCTCGGGCAAGACGCTCGCCGCGTTCCTGTGGGCGCTCGACCGGCTCGTGGCCGAGCCGCGAGGCGAAGCCGGTGGCGAGCGAAGCGAGACAGACGAGCGCACGCGGCTGGTCTACGTGTCGCCGCTGAAGGCGCTCTCCTACGACGTCGAGAAGAACCTGCGCGCGCCGCTGCGCGGGATCGGCGCGGATGTGAAGGTCGGCATCCGCACGGGCGACACGCCGCAGAAGGACCGGCGCGACATGGTCCGCCACCCGCCCGACATCCTGATCACGACGCCCGAGTCGCTGTACCTGATGCTGACCAGTCAGGCGCGCGAGATCTTCGAGGGCGCGGAGCAGGTGATCGTCGACGAGATCCATGCCGTCGCGCAGACCAAGCGTGGAGCGCACCTCGCGATCACGCTCGAGCGGCTCGCCGAGCAGGCGGGGCGCGACCTGCAGCGGATCGGGCTGTCGGCGACGCAGAACCCGCTCGAGGAGGTCGGGCGCTTCCTGGTCGGACCGAAGCGGACCTGCACGATCGTCGACACCGGCACGCGCAAGCCGCTCGACCTGAAGATCCACGTGCCGGTCGAATCGATGGTCGAGCCCGATCAGTCAGACCTCGACCTCGACCCGTTCGCCGGCGGGGAGGCGACGCGCAAGTCGATCTGGCCCGCGATCTACCCCGAGCTGCTCAAGGAGGTGCGCGCGCACCGCTCGACGATCATCTTCGTCAACAACCGCCGCGCGGCGGAGCGGCTCGCGTTGCGCTTGAACGAGCTCGCCGAGGAGCCCATCGCGCGCGCCCACCACGGCTCGCTGGCGCGCGAGGAGCGGCTCGTCGTCGAGGAGCTGCTCAAGGCCGGCGAGCTGCCGTGCCTCGTCGCCACCTCCTCGCTCGAGCTCGGCATCGACATGGGGGCCGTCGACCTCGTGCTGCAGGTCGAGTCGCCCAAGTCGGTCACCGCCGGGCTGCAGCGCATCGGCCGGTCAGGGCACGGCGTCGGCGACACCGCCAAGGGCCGCATCTTCCCCAAGTTCCGTGCCGACCTGCTCGAGTGCGCGGTGGTCGCGAAGCGCATGCGCGAGGGGCTGATCGAGCGCACCGTCGTGCCGCGCAACCCGCTCGACGTGCTCGCGCAGCAGATCGTCGCGATCGCGGCCTCGGCCGAGACGGTGGCCGTCGACGACCTCTACGCGCTCGTGCTGCGCACGCACTCGTTCGCCGAGCTCGGGCGCGCGCAGCTCGAGAACGTGCTCGACATGCTCGACGGCCGCTACCCGTCCGAGGAGTTCGGCGAGCTCCGTGCACGGATCGTCTGGGACCGGGTCGGCGGGACGATCCGCGCCCGCAAGGGCGCCCGCGCGCTGGCGATCACGAACGCCGGGACGATCCCCGACCGCGGCCTGTTCTCCGTCAACCTGCCCGACGGCCGGCGCGTCGGCGAGCTCGACGAGGAGATGGTCTACGAGGCGCGGCCGGGGCAGGTCTTCCTGCTCGGCGCCTCGAGCTGGCGGATCGAGGAGATCACGCGCGACCGCGTCGTCGTCGGGCCCGCGCCGGGAGTGCCGGGCGCGGTGCCGTTCTGGAAGGGCGACAGCGTCGGGCGCCCGCGCGAGCTGGGCGAGGCGATCGGCGCCTTCTCGCGCTGGGCGGTCGAGCAGGACGCCGCGACGCTCGCCGACGGCTACGACCTCGACCCTCGCGCCGCGCAGAACCTGCTCGCCTTCCTGCGCGAGCAGCAGG
>DASQMT010000176.1:0-3461 GCA_035645355.1 Solirubrobacteraceae bacterium
CGGAGCCGGAGGACCTGAGCCGGCACCGGATCCGGGAGGACACGACGCCGGATGGCAAGCCCTGGCGGACGGTCTACCAGGTCCCCGGCAAGCAGCGCCGGATCTTCGAGTACCTCCGCGAGGACGGCTCTCCCTACCTGCGCATCCCTCGGTTCACCAATGCTTACAAGTGGTCCTGGCCGAAGCGGATCGACCAGCTCGGCGCGGATGGATCGGTGGTCGGCCAGTTCGGCTCGGTGGCGCAGTTCTTCCGCCGCTGGATCCGCGATCTCGTCGCCGAGGACGAGCGCGCATTCGTCTTCATCGACTCCCGCTACGTGGTGCCCCATCTCGTGCCGATCGCCGCACCGCGGATCCACCTCGTCTACCTCATGCACAACATCCACGTGAGCGCCCCGCGGCGCTGGGACTCGCCGCTCAACCCCGTCTACAAGCGCGTGCTCGACCGCATCGACGGCATGGACGCGATGGTCACGCTGACCGAGCGCCAGCGCGACGACATCGCCATGCGCCGCGGCCGCACGAGCAACATGTTCGTGGTCCCCAACCCCGTCGTCATGCCGGCGCCCCCGGCGCCGCGGGCGCCGCGCGACCCGCACCGCGTCACGATCGTCGCGCGACTGGAGAAGCAGAAGCGGCTCACGCACGCGATCCGGGCGTTCGCGGAGGTCGTCAAGGCGGTGCCGGAAGCGCACCTCGACATCTACGGCGCAGGGAGCCAGCAGGAGCCGCTCGCGGCCGAGATCGAGACCCGCGGGCTCGGCGGATCGGTCGTGCTGCGCGGCTTCGACCCGCGTGCCAGCGAGGCGCTCTGGACGTCGAGCTTGTTTCTGATGACGAGCTCGTTCGAGGGCTATCCGCTCGCGACGCTCGAGAGCATGAGCCGCGGCTGTCCCGTCGTCAGCTACGACATCCGGTACGGGCCGCGCGAGCAGATCACCGACGGCGTCGAGGGCTTCCTCGTGCCGTCGGGCGACATCGCGCTCCTGGCCCAGCGCGTGATCGAGCTGCTGCGCTCCCCCGAGCTGGTCGAGCGCATGAGCGCCGCGGCCAGTCGCCGGGCGGAGCAGCTCGGGCCCACCGAGTTCCTGGCACGCTGGGGGCACGTGCTGCACACGGCGGTCGAGCACAGGCCACTGCGCACGCGGATCGACGCGGTGCAGCTCGAGCTCGAGCGGCTGCGGCTGGTGAGCTCGAGCCCCGGGAGACGCCGGCTGCAGCGCGGTCCGGCGATCCGCCTGGGCGCTGCTGGGCCGAACGCCGAGTTGGAGCTGGCCTGCGCGCTGCGGGTCGAGGGCCGAAGCCGCGAGACCGGGCTCGACGCGGCCGCGCTCGAGCTCGCCTGGGTCGAGCAGACGCAAGGCACGGTGACTGAGCTGCCGCTGGCCGTGACACGGTCCGGGAGCGCGTTCCGTCTGCGCGCGCTCGCGCCGGTTCCGGCGGCGGACGCCCGCTTGCGGCTGCGCCTGACGTGGCGCAACTCGGCCTGGGAGACCGACGTCGCGCAGGTCGCCCGCGGCGAGCTCAAGCGTCCGGCGGAGCGCTGAAGGCCGCCGCCAGGTTCTCGGGCACCGTCGCCCGTCCGGGTCCCGCGAGGACGTGCAGGACCTCCACCTCACGCAGCGCGAACGCCTGCGCCAGCGCGAGCGCCTGAAATGTGAAGCCGTCTCGGCGCATGCGCTCGGGGTCGAGCACCAGCACGTCGGCGGAGAACGCGTCGAAGTCGAACCGGTGGCGCGCGTGCGCGGTGCGGCGCAGCTCGGCGGCGGCCGCGTCGTCGTCCCCGAGCCGCGCGGCGGCGCGGTGGATCACGCCGAAGCCGCTCGCTCCGCCCGGCCGCACGGGCGCCGCCCAGGGATGCCCGTCCAGGTCGAGCTCGGCGAGCTCGCGGACGTCGCCCGCCGCGGCGGAGCGCAGCGGCAGCACGACCAGGCGGTCGACGTCGGGCACGAGCTCGGGCAGCGCGAGGCGAGCCACCCGCGCGAGGCCGCGGATCGGGACGCGGCTGACGCTCACGGGTCCGACCCGCCCGGCGAGCCGCTCGACCCCACCAGTCCCGGCACGCGCCAGGACCCAGAGGTGCAGGGGGCGCGACGCGCGCCGTGCGAGTGCCGCCGCCAGCGCCCCCAGCGCGGCTCCCCCGCCCTTGGGCAGCACGACGGCGCATTGCACCGCAGCCTCGGCGCGCGCGCCCCGCCCGGACGTGCGCGCCACTGCGCGCTCGATCATGCGTCCCACCTCGGGCGCGACCGGCGGGAGCTGCAGCGGTCGCATCCTGCGCTCCTCCGCGGCGGCCACGTCCGCCGCGCTGAGCTCGCGCCAGAGCGCGTACACGTCCGCCTCCGCCTGTCCGGTCAGGATCGCCGCATGGACCTGCCGGAGGCGGTCGAGCAGGCCGTCGCGGATCGCGCCGAACGCCGCGTCGTCGATGTCGAGCAGCCCGTCGAAGCGGACGTCGGAGCGGTTCTTCGGGCAGAACGTCGCCGGCACGCCGATCGATCGCACCGGCAGATAGCAGTGCAGCCGCGACGTGACGACCGCGCTGTGGCGACTGCGATAGGTCTCGAGCAGCTCGAGCGCGCGGCCGACGTTCTCGACGAACGAGCGCCGCCGGACCGCGCCGCTCGAGTGCGCGTATGTCACGGCATCCGCCGGCACCGCCTCTGCGGGCATGTCGACGTAGGCGACCGGCGCCTCGGCGGGCGGGGCCGCGTCGAGGTCCGGGAAGACGGTGTCGATCGTCGTCGTCACACAGCCCGAGAAGAACGCCGGCACGCCGCATGACTGCAGCAGGTAGACCGTCGTCCAGTCACGACATCCAACCGGCCCGTAGCGCTTCAGGTACTCGATCGCGGCCGGGGTCAGCAGGCCACGCTTGTTGCAGTGGAACGAGACGAAGATCGGGCGCAGGTTGCGATGCAGCGGAAAGCCGTGGCGCAGCTCGAAGAGCGCGTGCATGTACCAGCCGAAGCACATCACCCACGTGTCCTGGGGGATCGGCTGGTACATCGAGGCGTCGCGATGCACGGTGATCACCTCGACGTCGGCGACCACGTCAGCACGCCGGCGCTCGGGCCGCGTGCGCGCCGCGAGCTCGCCCAGCAGCCGGACGAGTTGCGGCTCGCCGTGCAGGCGCACGCCGCTGTGACGAACGAGATGGCCGAGCATCGCGATGCTCTGGATGTGATCGCCGATGTTGGCCGACGCGCGCTTCATGCCCGGGTGGCCGTAGTCCATGATCGCGACGGTCCGCCGCCCGCCGGCGAGTTCGCGTCGGCAGCGATCCACGGCGCAAGCGAGTCGCGCGCCGCGGCCAGCGGCGAGTCAGCGCCCACGCGCCCGTCGAAGACCGCGAACACCGCGCGGGCGAGCTCCTGATCGCCGTAGCCGAAGACCGCGACCAGGATCTCGTACCAGCTCTCGGCCGGGACGCTCGCCGGATTCTCGGTGACCAGCAGCCG
>DASQMT010000177.1:0-7944 GCA_035645355.1 Solirubrobacteraceae bacterium
CAGGGCGACCTCCAGGCGACGCCGCTGCAGCTCGCCACCGCCTACGCTGCGATCGCCAACGGCGGCAAGGTCATCACGCCGCATCTCGGCCAGCAGGTCGAGGACGGCGCGGGTCGCCAGCTCGAGGAGATTCGCAAGCCCGTCAAGCGACGCGTCGAGATCGAGCCGGCCACGCTCGAGGCTATTCGGTCCGGCCTGCGCGCCGCGGCGGGCGAGAGCGGAGGCACCTCGGCGGACGTCTTCGCCGGCTTCCCTTACACGGTCTACGGCAAGACGGGCACCGCCGAGCGCGCGCCCAACCCGGACCAGTCGTGGTACGCCGCCTACGTCGACGACCCGGTCAAGCCGATCGTCGTCGTGGTGACGGTCGAGAAGGGCGGCTTCGGCGCCGAGGTCGCCGCCCCCGCAGCGCGCTTGATCCTGTCGAAGTGGTTCGGCGTGCGCGACGCGCAGTTCCACGCCGGCGCGAGTGCGACACGGTGAGCGACCCCCTTCTCCGCTACGGTGAAGCCGCGTCGTGAGCACCGCGACCCCGATCAGGCCTACCTCGAACCCGCCGTCGCCGCTGGTGCCGCGCGAGTGGCGGCTCCGGCTCGACCCACTGCTCCTCCTCGCGGCGCTCGCGCTCGTGGCCTGCTCGTGCGTCGCGATCAAGGGCGCGACGGCTGACGACGTCCCCGGCGACCCGCTGTACTACGTCGAGCGCCAGATCGCCTACGGAGTCATCGGCGTCGCGCTGATGTACGTGATCTCGCGCCTGGACTACTCGCGGTTGCGGGAGCTCAAGTACGTCATCTACGGACTGCTGATCGGCTCGATCGTGCTCGTCTTCGGGCTGGCCACGGCGACGCGCGGGTCCAAGCGCTGGATCGAGACCCCATTCATGAACTTCCAGCCGTCCGAGCTCGGGAAGGTGCTGCTCGTGCTGGCGCTGTCGGGCTTCATCGTCGACCGGCTGCGCGGCGCCGGCAGCCGCCAGACGACGGCGCGCGTGATGCTGCTGGGACTGATACCGACGATGCTGGTGATGGCTCAGCCGGACCTCGGAACCTCGCTCGTGTACGTCGTCGGCACGCTCGCGCTGCTGTTCGTGGGCTGCGCGCCGTGGCGGCACTTCGCCGCGCTCGGCGTGCTCGGGGCGGTCGCGATCGCGCTCGCGCTGGTCGCCCTGCCGGCCGCCGGCGTCGAGGTGCTCAAGCCCTACCAGGTCGACCGCCTGACCTCGTTCCTACACCCGTCCGAGGTGTCGGGCGAGGAGGGCTATCAGCAGCAGCAGTCCGAGATCGCGATCGGCTCCGGCGAGAAGACCGGGCGCGGCGTCGAGAACGCGACGCAGACCGGCCTCAATTTCCTGCCCGAGCACCACACCGACTTCATCTTCTCGGTCGTCGGCGAGACCTACGGGTTCGCCGGCGCCGCGCTCGTCCTATCGCTGTACGCGCTGCTCGTCTGGCGTGGGCTGCACATCCTCACGATCGCCAAGAACCTGTACGGCGCACTGATCGCCGGGGGCATCACGATGATGCTGTTGTTCCAGGTCTTCGTGAACGTCGGGATGACGGTCGGGATCATGCCGATCACCGGCGTCCCGGCACCACTTCTCAGCTTCGGCGGCTCGTCGATGCTGGTCACGTTCATGGCCATCGGCCTGCTCCAGTCGATCCACGCGCAGGCGCGCGAGACCGGCATGAGCAAGGGCCGGGCCTCCGTCTTCCAATGAGGGATCGTCTTGAAAAAGCAAGTGCTGGTCACGGTCGACCGGGGAGAGACCCGGGTTGCGATGCTCGAAGCCGCCGGGGAGGTCACGGCCGCCCGTAAGTCCCGCCGCCGCAAGAGCGGCCTGCCGACGGGATACCGCGTCGCCGAGGTCTACTTCGAGCGCCGCGGTGGACGGTCGATCGTCGGCAACATCTACAAGGGCAAGGTCGACAACGTGCTGCCCGGGCTCGAGGCCGCGTTCGTCGACTTCGGCCTCGAGAAGAACGGCTTCCTGCACGTCGACGAGATCGTGCTGCCCGGCGTCGAGCAGGTCAAGCGCGGCCGCGGCAAGGAGGCCGGCCCCCGCATCACCGAGCTGCTCAAGCCCGGTCAGGAGATCGTCGTACAGGTGATCAAGGATCCGCTGAAGACCAAGGGCGCGCGGCTGACGATGGAGCTGACGATCGCCGGGCGTTACATGGTCTACGCGCCGACGGGCGAGGGCGTCGGCGTGTCGCGCCGGCTCGAGGACGCGGAGCGCACGCGCCTGCGCGGCGAGGCGAAGGCGCTCGACCTTGGCGGCGGCGGCGCGATCATCCGCACCGCGGCCCACGGTGCGACGCGCGCCGACTTCGAGCGCGAGCTGGCGTACCTCTTCAAGCTCAACGAGGTGCTCCAGAAGCGCGTCGAGGAGGCGACCGCCCCGGCGCTCGTGTTCCAGGAGGCCGACCTCTCGGTGCGTGTGGTGCGCGACATCTTCTCGGCCCACTTCGAGCGCGCGATCGTCGACGACCCGAAGGCGCATCGCAGGCTGGTGTCCTTCTTCGCCCGCACCGCGCCCGAGCTGGTCGAGCGGGTCGAGCTCTGGGAGGAGCCGGTCAACCTGTTCGAGGCCTACGGCGTCGACCCGGTGATCGAGGGCATGATCTCGCGCCGCGTCGACCTGCCCAGCGGCGGCTACCTGATCATCGACTACGCCGAGGCGCTGACGGTGATCGACGTCAACACGGGCTCCTACACCGGCAAGGGCAAGGCCGCGCGGCTCGAGGACACGATCACGCGCACGAACCTGGAGGCGGCCGACGAGGTCGTCAACCAGCTGCGGCTGCGCGACATCGGCGGCATCATCGTGATCGACTTCATCGACATGGCGCGGGCGCGCAACCGCGACGCCGTGCTCAAGACGCTGCGCAAGGCGCTCGACGAGGACCGCACGAAGACGTTCGTGGTCGAGATCTCGCCGCTAGGGCTGGTCGAGATGACGCGCCAGAACGTCACCGACGGGGCACGCGAGATCATGACCAAGCCGTGCCCGACCTGCAACGGCGACGGCGTCGTGAAGTCCGAGGAGACGATCGCGATCGCGGCCGAGCGGAGGCTGCGCGAGCTCGTCGCCGAGGCGGGCGGCGGCGCCCCCGAGGCCTATCTCGTCCGCATGAACCCGAAGGTCACCGCCTACTTCACGGAGGACGGCGCGCGGATGCTGCACGCGCTCGAGGAGGAGACCGGCCGCTTCTTCAACTTCACCGGCTCCGAAGGGCTGCCGCTCGACCACTTCGCGATCGTGGAGCAGGGCGCGCGCGAGGCGATCGAGGAGCACAGTGTGCCGTTCCGGGAGGGCGAGGAGGTGCACGTCGACATCGTCGAGCCGCACATGTACTCCGAGGACGACGCCGTCGCGAAGGTCGACGGCTACATGATCGAGGTCGCCGACGGCATCGCCTACGTGGGCGAGAAGATGCTCGTGCGGATCGAGCACGCCGGTCGCTCGACGGCGCGCGCGGTGCTCGCCGAGGTCGCGGAAGAGGCCGCCGCGGCGAGCGCGGAGCGGCGCGAGGCGCGCGAGCGCGCGGCGAAGCGGGCCGCGGCGGCGCCGCCGCGGGCTCGCAGCCAGCGCAAGCCCGCATCGCGGGAGGAGCAGGCGGTCGAGGCGCTGACCGACAGCGGCGCCGCGCATGCCGGCACGGGTCCCGGGGCGGCCGACGACTCCGATCAGGCGGCAGCGCGGCCGCGGCGCGGGCGTTCGCGTCGCGCCGAGGGGGCCGAGGTGTCCTCCGACGGGCGCGGGGAGGAGCCGTCCGCGCTCGCAGATGACAGCTCCGAGCCGGAGGCGGCGGGGGGCAACGACGCGGTACAATCGAAGCCTCGGCGCCGCGGCCGCAGGGGCGGACGGCTCCGTTCGCGCGCGAACGCCGCCGAAGTGCCCTCCTCCTCCGACAGCGACTGAGCCCATGCCCGAGACCACCTACGCAGTCGTCCGCACCGGCGGCAAGCAATACCGCGTCGAGCAGGGCACGACCTTCCTGGTCGAGCGGCTGAGCGCCGACGAGGGCGCGACCGTCGACCTCGAGCCGCTGCTCTACGCCAGCGGCGACGAATCGCTGTTCGGCGCGACGCTCGGCAAGGTGTCCGTCAAGGCGACGGTGGTCGCGCACGAGCGCGGGCCGAAGATCCGGATTTTCAAGTTCAAGCCCAAGCGCGGCTACAAGCGCACGGCCGGCCACCGGCAGGACCTCACCCGGCTGCAGGTCACGGGCATCGAGAGGGGGCGCTGACGAGATGGCACACAAGAAGGGCCTCGGCTCCAGCCGCAACGGCCGCGACTCCAACGCGAAGCGCCTCGGCGTGAAGATCTTCGCCGGCCAGGTCGTCTCGGGCGGCGAGATCATCGTGCGCCAGCGCGGCACGCGCTTCAAGCCCGGGGACGGCGTCGGGATCGGCCGCGATGACACCATCTTCGCCAAGTCGGCCGGTGTGGTGCAGTTCCGCGACAGCTGGCGCGGCCGCGTGATCAGCGTCGAGCCGGCCTCGACCGACGCCGCCTGACGCTCGCTCGTCGAGCTCTACGCCGACGGCGCGACGCTGCCGATGGCCGGGCCGCGGGCAGCGTGCGCCTGCTCGTGCGCGAGGCTGCTAACCCGGCTGCGCCGTCGGCCGGATCAGCAGCTCGTTGACGTCGACGTGCGGCGGCTGCTGCACGGCGAAGAGCACCGCGCGGGCGACGTCGTCGGCTTCCAGCGCCCGCATCTTCGGGGGCTTGTCGAAGAATGGCGTGTCGACCATGCCGGGTTCGATCAGCGTGACGCGCACGCCGGTTTCGTTGAACTCCTGCCGCGCGGCTTCGCCCATCGCGGTGACCGCGTGCTTCGTGACGGAGTAGAACGAGCCCGGGAGCGCTCGCCGGCCGGCCACCGACGAGGTCAGCAGCAGATGGCCCTCGGCCTCGACGAGCGCGTCGTAGGCGGCACGGATCGTCAACGCGGCGCCGAGCACGTTCGTGAGGACCATCTCCTTCCAGGCCTCCGGCGTGTCCGCCTTGAAGCCGCGCGCGCCGCCGAAGCCCGCATTGGCGAAGGCTACGTCGAGCCGACCGTACGCGTCGAGCGCGCGCTGCACCAGCGCCTGCTGGTCCTCCCACTCGGTCACGTCGCAGCGCACCGCGAGCGCGCGCTCGTCGCCGCCGAGCTCGGCCGCGAGGCTGCTCAGCTTGTCCTCGGAGCGCGCCGCGAGGACCAGGCGGTAGCCGGCCTTCGCCGCGTGGCGGGCGGTCGCGGCGCCGATGCCGGTCGAGGCGCCGGTGATCAGGAAGACCTTGTCGTCGTCGGGCATGGCGCGCACGGTACCCGGGTGGCGCGGCGCGCCACGCGCCCGGTTCGCCTGCCAGGCGAGCGCGCTCGTTCCTCGCCGCTCGTATGAGGTTTCGCCTGCCAGGCGAGCGCGCTCGTTCCTCGCCGCTCGCCTTCGGTGATGATAGGCGGCACATGCTCTACGACCGCGCGCGCATCGAGGTCCGGGCCGGGATGGGCGGCAACGGCTGCCTGTCCTTCCGGCGCGAGGCGCATGTGCCCAAGGGCGGTCCCGACGGCGGCGACGGTGGGCGCGGCGGTGACGTGCTGCTGCGCTGCGACGACAATCTGCGCGACCTGCAGAGCTTCCGCCGTCGCGCGCACTTCCGCGCCGAGCGCGGCGGCCACGGGCAGGGGGCCCAGCGCCACGGAGCCGACGGCGAGCAGCTCGTGATCGGCGTGCCGCCCGGCACGCAGGTCAGGCGCTGGGACGGCACGCGCTACGACCTCGTGCGCCCCGGGCAGGAGGTGACGGTCGCGCGTGGCGGTGCCGGTGGGCGCGGGAACACGCGCTTCAAGTCCTCCGTGCGACAGGCGCCGCGACTGGCCGAGCGCGGGCTGCCGGGCGACGAGGGCACGATCGAGCTGCACCTCAAGCTGCTCGCCGACGTCGGGCTCGTCGGGCTGCCCAACGCCGGCAAGTCCTCGCTGCTCGCGCGCATGACCCGCGCCCAGCCGAAGGTCGCGGCGTACCCGTTCACGACGCTCGAGCCGGTGCTGGGTACGCTCGAGGCCGACGATCGTCAGCTCGTGGTGGCGGACATCCCCGGCCTGATCGAAGGCGCCAGCGGCGGCGCCGGCCTCGGCCACGACTTTCTTGCGCATGTCGAGCGCACGCGGCTGCTCGTGCACGTGCTCGACCTCGCGCCACTCGACGGGTCCGAGCCGGCATCCAACCACGATGTGATCGAGCGCGAGCTGGCGGCGCACGACCCTCGGCTCGCCGCTCTGCCGCGCGTGCTGGCGCTCTCCAAGGCCGACCTCGTCGCCCCCGAGCAGGCGGAGGCGGCCGTTGCCGAGTGGCGCGAGCGGCTCCGGGAGGACGTCCCCGTGATCGTCACCTCGAGCGCCACACGGCTTGGCATCGACGTCTTGGCGCGCGAGCTGCTGCGTCGCGTGCCGGCCGCTCAGCCCGTCGCTTACGCTGCCGCGGGCGAGGACGAGGTCGCCGAGTACAAGGTCTTCCGCCCGGCCGCCGCGCGCGCGTTCGAGATCGAGCTGGTCGGCGACGGCGAGTTCCGCGTCACCGGCGCGGCCGTCGACCGCCTGATCGCGCGCTATGACATGGAATCCGACGAGGCGCTCGCGCACGTCGAGCAGCGGCTGCGGCGGATGGGCGTGATCGACGCGCTGCGCGAGAGCGGGTTCAAGCCCGGGGACGACGTCGAGCTCGGCGGCATCGTGTTCGAGCTCGACCCGGGCTGACGCGCGCGCCCCCTTCAGGCGGCCGACGTGCCGCGGATGCGGTTGGCCGCGTCCAACGCCGCGACCTTGTAGGACTCCGCGAACGTCGGGTAGTTGAAGACCGCCGTGACGAGGAAGTCCAGGCCGCCGGCGCCCTGGGCCATCACCGCCTGGCCGATGTGGACGAGCTCGGTGGCTCCCGTCCCGATCACGTGGACCCCGAGCACGCGCTTGTCCTCCGAGCTCACCAGCAGCTTCAGCATCCCGTCCTCGTCGCCGGTCATCAGCCCGCGGGCGAGCTCGGACCAGCGCGCGATACCCGTCACGTAGGGCTCGGAGCAGTCCGTCAGCTCCTCCTCCGTGGCCCCGACCATGCCGATCTCGGGGATCGCGTAGACCCCGGTCGGGACAAGCTCGGGCAGCGTGTGCACCGGCTGCTCGAACGCATGCAGGGCTGCGATCCGGCCCGCCTCCATCGCCGTCGCGGCCAGGCCGCCGCCCGCGACGTCGCCGACGGCGAAGATGTGCGGCACCGAGGTGCGGTACTGGTCGTCGACCTCCAGGCGACCGCGCTTGTCAACCTTGAGCCCCGCCTTCTCGATCCCCAGCTCGTCCGTGGCGCCCTGGCGGCCGACCGCGTAGAGCACCGTCTCGGAAAAGATCTCCTTGCCCGACGCGAGCGCGATCCGGGCGCGGCCGTCGACCGACTCGATCGCGTCGACCTTCTCGCGCAGCCGGAACGTGACGTTGCTGCGCCGCAGCAGGTACTGGAACGCCTCGCCGATCTCGCCGTCGAGGAAGGAGAGGACCCGGTCGCGCTTGTCGACGACGGTCACCTTCGTGCCGAGCGCGCCGAACATCGAGGCGTACTCGACGCCGATCACCCCGGCGCCGACCACCGTCATCGTCCGCGGCACGCGCCGCTCGAGCGCCAGGATGCAGTCGGAGTCGATGATCGTGCGGTCGTCGAAGGCGACCGACGACGGCCGCGCGGGCCGGGTTCCGCTGGCGATGATGATCCGCTCGGCGCGGATCGGCTCGTCCTCGTCGGCGATGCGCACCGTGGTGGGATCCACGAACGTCGCGTCGCCGGCCAGCAGCCCGATCCGGTTGCGCCGGAACTGCTCGCGCACCACGGCGGTCTCAGCGGCCACCACCTGCGCGCTGCGGTTCATGAGCTCGCGGATCGCCTGGCGCTCGGTCTCCTCCATGCGGG
>DASQMT010000178.1:0-4104 GCA_035645355.1 Solirubrobacteraceae bacterium
ACTGCTCGCGGTGCTCGACGAGGCGGTCGCAGGCTGGCGCCCGCTGGCGGGCGCGCTCGGGGGCGAGCTGCTGTTCGATCCGTCCGGCCCGCTCGTGTTCGTGCACGCCGACCGGTTGCGTCTCGCGCAGGCGGTCGGAAACCTCGTACTCAACGCGCTCGAGCACGGCGCCGGCCCGGTTCGGATCCGAGCGCACGCCACGCGCACACATGCGCGCATAGAGGTCCGCGACCACGGTCCGGGCCTGCCCGCTCCGGTCGCGGCGCTCACGTCCGGCGGTCCCAACTCGAGCCGCCGCGGACACGGACTCGCGGTCGCGGCGCGCGTCGCCACGCGCCACGGCGGGCGCCTGCTAACGGCGCCGGTCAGCACCGGTGCATGCGTGGTGCTCGAGCTGCCGCGTGCGGACGCGGACTCGCGCGAGCCGGCCGCTCGTGCGCTCCGCTGTGCGCGCGCCATCACGCGTCCGGCGGGGAAGCCCGGCGGTGACGCGGGTGGAAACGGCTGGGAGCTCCGAGAGCTGTGAGCGGAGAGAGTCTGATCGCGGGCGCAGGTGGATCCGCCCTCCGTAGCGTGGTCCGGTGAGCCGGCGGCGGCGGGCGGCGATTCTGCTCGGGCTCGCGCTCGTCCTGGGCGGGCTCGCGGCGTCGGATGTCGCGCGGCGCGAGGCCGCCGTGCGAGCACAGCTCGGTCCGGCGGTCCAGGTCGTGGTCGCACGCGCCGATCTCGCCGCCGGACGGCCGCTGCGCGCTCGCGACCTTGCCATTCGGCGGGTCCCTGGGCGCTACGCGCCCGTCGGGGCTGCGACGTTGCCTGAGATGCTCATCGGGCAGCGGCTTGCGACGCCCGTCGCGCGCGGCGGTTACATGGGCACCGCGCTGATCGCGACCGAGCAGGCGGTCAAGGGTCCGCCGGTCCGCAAGGGCGAGCGTGCCGCGGAGGTGATCGTGCTCGGCCCTCGCTCGCTGGTCGTGCCCGGTGCGCGCGTCGACGTGCTCGTGACGAGGGACGGCGAGTCCGGCGCCGCGGCGGGCACTGAGCTGGCGCTCGAGGACGTCGAGGTGCTGGCCGCGCGGGCGGCCCCCCCGACGGCGCCCGCCGACACGGGAGAACGGGTCGCCGCGACGTTGCGCGTCTCAGTCCGCGATGCGGTCTACCTCACGGCTGCGCAGTCGTTCGCACGCGAGCTGCGGCTGCTGCCGCGCGTGGCCGGCGACACCCGGCGGGCGGGCCCGATCGCGGTCGGACCCGGTCTGCACTAGCCGGCTGCCCGCACGCTTCGCAGGCCGCTCAAGCAAGCGTCGTACGAGGCGCGCGTGACCCACGAGTCACGCAGGTCACGTAGGGGCGAATTCTCCGCAGCCGTGCCTACTCGGGGCATGGATCCACCGGCCGATGCCATGGACGCCCTCGCGGGAGCGTTGCACGAGCGCCTCGTCGACGGAGCCGGGGAGGCGGCCGGCGGGGCCGATCCGGCGTCGCGGATCGAAGCGCTGGTGGAGCGCGAGGCCGGGGTGCTGGATGCTGCAACACGCGCGGCGCTCGCAGGCCGGATGGCCGAGCGCGCTGTCGGGCTTGGCCCGCTCGAGCCGCTGCTGCGCGATCACAGCGTCGACGAGCTGATGGTGTCCGGTACCGCGCCGGTCTGGGTCGAGCGCTGCGGCCGCCTCAGCCAGACGGACGAGCGCTTCGAGAGCGAGGGGGAGCTGCGCCATGCGATCGAGCGCATCCTGGCGCCGCTCGGCAGGCGTGCTGACGAGAGCGAGCCGATCTGCGACGCGCGGCTGCCAGACGGCTCGCGCGTGAACGTCGTGCTGCCGCCGCTCGCGCTCGACGGGCCGCTGCTCACGATCCGCCGCTTCCGGCCGCGCGGCTTCGCGCCGGCGGACCTGCTCGACCAGGGAACGCTTCCGGCGCCGCTGCTCGACTTCCTCGGCCGCGCGGTGGTGGCCCGCTGCACCCTGCTGATCTGTGGCGGCACCGGCTCGGGCAAGACGACGACGCTCGGGGCGCTCGCCGAGTTCATCGATCCGGCCGAGCGCGTGGTCACGATCGAGGATGCCGCCGAGCTGCGGCTGGCGCTTCCGCATGTCGTGCGCCTCGAGGCACGGCCGCCGAACCTCGAGGGACGCGGCGAGGTTACGATCCGCCGACTCGTCCGCAACGCGCTGCGGATGCGGCCCGACCGGCTGATCGTCGGGGAGGTGCGCGGCTCCGAGGCGCTGGATCTCCTGATCGCGCTGAGCACCGGACACGCCGGCTCGCTCTGCACGATCCACGCCGGCAGCGCCGCCGAGGCGCTGCGCCGGCTCGAGACGCTCGCGCTCATGGCGGATGTCGGGCTGCCGCTCGCCGCGATCCGGGACCAGATCGCCGACGCGGTCGATGTCATCGTGCGCCAGGAGCGCGGTGCCGACGGCACGCGCCGGATCGTCGAGGTCGCCGAGGTGGTCCGTGTCGCGGGCGGTCCCGCGGTGCGCGAGCTCTTCACGGTGCGCGCCGGCCGCCCGGCCTGGCGCGCACCGCTGGGAGACACGCTCGCAGGGCGGCTGGCGGCGGCCGGACGCGACGGTGCTGCGGCCGCCGAGGACGGCGCGCCGCCGGCCACGGCCGTCGGTGCGGCACATCAGTTCCTCCCGCCCGGCGCGGCACGATGAGCCGTGCGATGTGGCTGGCGGCCGGCGCAGCCGGCATCGGTGTCGCCGGGGCTTGGGAGGCGCTCGCCGCCGTCGAGCGCACGCGCGTCGCGGCGACGGTCGCGCGCGTGCTCGAGCCCCTGGCGCGCGCGGGGAGGGAGGGAAGGCAGCCGACGGCGCCCGAGCGGCGAAGACTGTGGACGGTCGCGGCGGCGGCCATGCTCGGCGCGGGCTGGCTCCTCGGTGGCGTCGTGCTCGGCTTCGCCGCGGCGCTCTCGGGGCCGGCGGTCGTGGTGACCGTCACGCGCGCGCGGCGGCGGCGCTGGCGCGAGGAGCTGCGCCGCTCGGCGCCTGCCTGTGCCCGGACGATGGCCGACGCGCTCAGCGCCGGGCGCTCGATCCGAGCAGCGATCGCGGATGCTGCCGGCTCGGCCGAAGGCGCGGCTGCGCACGAACTGCGCGCTGCCGCCGCGGCGCTCGACGTCGGCGAGCCGACCGCGTCGGTCCTGGTCCGGCTGCGGGCCCGCGCGCGGTCTCACGCCTGGGACACGCTGACCGCGGCAGTGCTGCTGCAGCGCGACGCCGGCGGCGACCTGGCGGCATTGCTGCGCGAGCTCGCCGTGTCCGGCGAGGCGACAGACCGCGCCGAGCGCGACGCGCGCGCGGCGACCGCACAGGCACGTTTCACGGCCTGGCTCGTGCTGGGGCTGCCGCTCGCGGGCGCAGTGCTGGCGGAGCTCGCCGCCCCGGGCTTCGCCGCCGCGCTGGTGACGACGCGGCTCTCCGCCTGGCTTGCGCTCCTCGCGGCGCTGCTCCAACTGGCCGCGCTGGTGTGCATCGGCCGTCTCGCACGCGGGGGACGATGATGCGCTCGGGGAGGGTCCGGCGACTCGGCGCGACACGATGACCCGTGCCTGGATCCTCGCAGCGCTGGCGGGCGCGCTCGCCGCCGGCGGGATCGTCGAGCTGGCAGCCGCGCGCCGGCCCGTGCGGCGGCCGCGCCGGATCACCGCCGCCGCGAGACGGCTCACCCGCCGGATCGGCGCCCGCCGCGCCGGCGTGCCCGGCGGGCTCGCAGCGCGCGTGGACGCCGCGGGTGTGACGGCGGGCGTGGGGGAGATCATGGTGGCCAAGCTCGGCGCTGCACCGGCCGCCGCGCTGGTGGCGCTGGCACTGCTGCCCGTGGCGCCCGGCCGGGTCGGCATCGCGCTGATCGTCGCCGCACCGTGCGCCGGCTTCCTTGCTCCCGACCTCTGGCTGCGCGCCCGCGCGCGGGAACGGGCGCGGACGATCGAGGCAGAGCAGGCGGACGTGCTCGACCTGCTGCGCGTGGCGATCGGTGCGGGGTTGGGAACGTGGCGCGCGCTGGCGGAGGTCGGCCGCAGGCACCCCGGCGTGCTGGCGAACGAGCTCGGCGCCGCCGCGCGTCGGGTGGCGCTCGGCGTGCCGCCTGCCGCCGCGCTGGAGC
>DASQMT010000179.1:0-5942 GCA_035645355.1 Solirubrobacteraceae bacterium
TTTAGGTTCGTACAATTTCAAGAGGGACAGTCCCCCTTTAGAAGTCGCCCTTTAGAATCGTGGCGATGGCCACGGAGGAGCGGGCGCTGACGGATCTCGAGCGCTGGTATCGCGAGCGCTATGCGGCGGCGCCGGAGCGGAGCGAGACGTTCACGACGCTCTCGGGCGAGCCGGTGCGCGCGCTGTACACCGAGGCCGACCTGCCCGCGCCCGGGCAGATGGGGCTGCCGGGCGAGTATCCGTTCACGCGCGGCGTGTACCCGTCGATGTATCGCGGGCGGCTGTGGACGATGCGGCAGTTCGCGGGGTTCGGCACCGCCGAGGAGACCAACGAGCGCTTCCGCTACCTGCTCGACCACGGGCAGACGGGGCTCTCGACCGCGTTCGACATGCCCTCGCTGATGGGCCACGACTCCGATTCGCCGCTCAGCCTGGGCGAGGTCGGGCGCGAGGGCGTCGCGATCGACACGCTCGACGACATGGAGACGTTGTTCGCCGGCATCGACCTCGGGGCGGTCTCGGTGTCGATGACGATCAACGCGCCGGCGGCGATCATGCTGGCCTTCTACGTCGTCGCGGCCGAGGAGAACGGCGTGCCGGCGGACCGCCTGGGCGGCACGATCCAGGCGGACATCCTGAAGGAGTACATCGCCCAGAAGGAGTGGTGCTTCCCAGTCGATCCGGCGATGCGGCTGCTCGGCGACATGATCGAGTGGTGTGCCGGGGCGATGCCGCGCTGGCATCCGGTCTCGATCAGCGGCTACCACATCCGCGAGGCCGGCTCGACGGCGGCGCAGGAGCTGGCGTTCACGCTGAAGGACGGCCTGACCTACGTCGAGCAGGCCGTCGAGCGCGGCCTGGACGTCGATGACTTCGCGCCGCGACTGAGCTTCTTCTTCAACGCGCAGATCGACTTCTTCGAGGAGATCGCGAAGCTGCGCGCGGCGCGCCGGATCTGGGCGCGCGAGCTGCGTGACACGTTCGGCGCGACCGATCCCCGCAGCTGGCTGATGCGCACGCACGTGCAGACCGCGGGCGTGTCCCTGACCGCGCAGCAGCCGCTCAACAACATCGCGCGGACCGCGATCGAGGCGCTCGCCGGCGTCCTGGGCGGCACCCAGTCGCTGCACACGAACTCCTACGACGAGGCGCTGGCGCTGCCGACCGAGGACGCGGTCCGGGTCGCGCTGCGCACGCAGCAGATCATCGCGCACGAGACCGGGGTGGCCAACACGATCGACCCGCTGGGCGGCGCCTACTTCGTCGAGGCGCTGACGGACGCGATCGAGGCCCGCGCGCTGGAGTACTTCGAGCGGATCGACGAGCTCGGCGGGATGGTGGAGGCGGTCAAGCGCAACTACCCGCAGCGCGAGATCGCCGACGCCAGCTTCGAGCTCCAGCGCCTGATCGACGCGCAGCAGCGGATCGTCGTCGGCGTCAACGCGCACACCGAGGGCGGCGACGGCGAGCTGCCGCTGCTGCGCATCGATCCCACGCTCGAGCCGAAGCAGATCGGTCGGGTGCAGGCCGTGCGCGCGCGCCGCGACGGCCGGGCAGTCGAGCGGCAGCTGACGGCGCTCAAGGTGTCCGCCGCGCAACCCGATCGCAACTTGATGGTGAACCTGATCGAGTGCGCGCGCGTACATGCCACGGAGGGCGAGATCGTCCAGGCGCTCCAGGAAGTGTTCGGCACCTACACCGAGTCACCCGTCTTCTAGTCGTCCATCGGAGGTCCCCGCCGTGCGCAAGCTGCTCGTGCTCCCCGTCCTCGTCGCCGCCGGCGGCCTGATGGCCGTGTTCTCGGCGGCCGCGCCCTCGGCCACCCGCGTCAAGGTGGGCGACAACTACTTCGTGCGCTCGAGCGGCGTGCCGACCGTCACCGTTTCGAAGGGCCAGCGGGTGAAGTGGGTCTGGCGCGGCCGGGCCCCGCACAACGTCAAGGCGGTTGCCGGTCCGTCGCGCTTCGGCTCATCGACGATGACCGACGGGTCCTACACGAAGAAGCTGCGCAGGCGCGGCACGTACACGATCATCTGCAGCGTGCACGGCGGCGACGTGCAGAAGATGAAGCTGGTCGTCAAGTAGCCGCGCCGCCGGCGTCCGCGGCTACAGTCCGCCCATGGCCGTCGGCGGCTCGAATCGCAAGATCCGCGTGGTGGTCGCCAAGCCCGGCCTCGACGGGCACGACCGCGGCGCCAAGATCATCGCCCGGGCGCTGCGCGACGCCGGCATGGAGGTCATCTACACGGGGCTCCACCAGACCCCCGAGCAGATCGTCGAGACCGTCCTCCAGGAGGACGCGGACGCCGTCGGCCTGTCGATCCTGTCCGGCGCCCACATGACGCTCGTTCCACGCGTCGTGCAGCTGCTGCGCGAGCAGGAGGCCGGCGACGTGGTGGTGACGGTCGGCGGGACGATCCCGGCCCAGGACATCCCGGAGCTCGAGCAGCTCGGGGTCGCGGCGGTGTTCACGCCGGGGGCACCGACCGCGGACATCATCGAGTTCATCCGCGGCGCGGTCACCCCCTAGCGCCCGTCCCCCACAACATTACCGTCCGGACGGTATAGTTACAGTCATGCCTGTCGCCGCCCTGCTCACGCTCGCGATCGCCGCCGAGGTGGCCGCGACGGTCTCGCTGCGCTACTCCGAGGGCTTCTCCAAGCTGCTCCCGTCGGCGATCGTCGTGCTCGGCTACGCGAGCTCGTTCTACCTGCTGTCACTGATCCTCAAGCAGCTGTCGGTGGGCACGACCTACGCGATCTGGGCCGGCGCCGGCACCGCCGCGGTCGCGGTTATCGGGATCGTGGCGCTCGGCGAGCCGGCGACGGCGATCAAGCTGGTCTCGATCGCGCTGATCATCGCCGGCGTCATCGGGTTGAACCTCTCCGGCGCGGGCTGATGCCACGTCCGAACCGGCGCCAGCAGCTGCTCGACGCGGCGTTCGCCGTGATCCGCCGGGACGGCGCGCAGGCGCTGACGCTCGACGCGGTCGCCGTCGAGGCCGGCGTCTCCAAGGGCGGCGTGCTCTACCACTTCGGCTCCAAGCGCGCCTTGATCGACGGCCTCGTCGACTGCTGGCTCGACGACTTCGAGGCGCGGCTGGAAGGCCCGGACCTGCTCGCCGCGTACGTCCGCGCGTCGGACCTCAGCGCAGCGGGGCCCGAGGTGAGAGCGTCGGAGTTCGGGATGCTCGCGGCCTTGATCGAGGAGCCGGAGGTGCTGGAGGTCGCGCGCGAGCGGCATGCCGACTGGATGCAGCGGATGCTCGGCGGCCCGCTGCCGCGCGAGGACGCGTGGCTCGTACGGCTCGCGGCCGACGGGTTGTGGTTCGCCGATCTGCTGGGCATCGCCGCCCCGGCGGGTGACGACCGGCGTCGCCTCGTCGAGCGCCTGCTGTCGCTCGCCGCGGACGAGGCGCCGGATAGGCTGCCTCCCGTCGATTCGCCATCTAGGAGGCATGCAACGCCGTGAAGATCTGCGTCCTGGTCAAAGAGGTGCCGGACGCCGCAGTCGAGAAGCGGATCAACCCCGAGACGGGGCGTCTTGACCGCAGCGGCGAGAAGAACCTGAACCCGTTCGACACGCACGCGATCGAGGCCGCGATGCAGCTCAAGGAGGGTGGAGCGATCGAGGTCGACGAGGTGGTGGCGGTGACGATGGGGCCGGAGAGCGCTGTGCGCGCGTTGCACAAGGCGGTGTCCTTGGGGGCGGACCGCTCTGTGCACCTGACCGACGAGGCGCTGGCGGGCTCGGACGTCAACGGCACGGGCTACGCGCTGGCGCGGGCGCTGGAGGGCGAGGCGCCTGATCTCGTGCTGCTGGGACAGCAGTCGGACGACGGCGAGTGCTACACGGTCGGCGCGGTGCTGGCCGACCATCTGCGGATGCCGTCGCTGACCCAGGTGATCAAGATCGACGTCGACGGTGGTGCGCTGCGCTGCGAGCGCCAGGCGGAGTACGGCTATGACACGGTGCTCGTCGAGCTGCCGGCCGTGATCTCGGTCGGCGATGCGATCAACGAGCCGCGCTATCCGTCGTTGAAGGCGATCATGGGCGCGAAGAAGAAGCCGCTGGAGACCAAGGCGATCGGCGATGTCGGGATCGAGCCCGAGCGCGTCGGCTATGCCAACGCGCGCGCCCACTGCGCGGACTTCAAGGCGCCGGCCGCCAAGGAGCCGGGCCGGATGATCGAGGACGAGGACACGAGCGAGACGGTCGAGCAGATCGTCGCGTGGCTCGACGAGCGGAAGCTGCTGGCATGAGCGCGATCCTGGTCTACGCGCTGCACTACGAGGGCGCGTTCAACAAGAACTCACTCGGCGCGGTGTCGGAGGGCTCGCGGCTGGCGGCGCAGCTGGGCTCGGAGTGCCACGCGGTCGTGGTCGGTGAGCGCACCGGCCTGCCCGACGAGCTGTGCGCGTCGCTGGGTCGCCATGGCGCTCGGCGGGTGTTCCGCGTCGAGGGTCCGGAGGGCTTGGCGCAGCCGGTCGTGGACGCGATGGCGCAGGTGATCGGCGAGCACGGGCACGGTTACGCGCTGTTCGGTGGCGGGCTGCTCGGGTTCGAGATCGGCGCCGCGCTGACCGCGCGCCTGGATGCCGGTGTCTGCATGGAGGTGACAAGCGTGCGCGTCGAGGACGGCAAGCTCGTCTCGGAGCGTCCGATCCTCGGTGACTCGTCGGTGTCCGATGTGCACTACCGCGCGGGGGTCGGGGTGATCATCGGGCGCCTCAACGCGTTCGAGGCGTCCGAGTCGGGCGATCAGGACGCGGTCGTCGAGGACGTCGCGGTGGAGTTCCAGCCACATTCGCTGCGCGCCCGGATGGTCAGCCGCGGCGAGCAGCGCGGCGCAGACGTCAACATCGAGGACGCGAAGGTGCTGGTCGCGGGCGGCCGCGGCCTGGGCAAGGCGGAGGGCTTCGAGGCGCTCGAGGAGCTCGCGGGCGCGTTCGGCGGCGCGGTCGCCGCGACGCGCGCGGTGGTCGACGCGGGCTGGTACTCCTACTCCGCGCAGATCGGCCAGACGGGCAAGACGGTCTCGCCGAAGCTGTACCTGGCGGCCGGCATCTCGGGGGCGATCCAGCACAAGGTCGGGATGCAGGGCTCGGAGAACATCATCGCGATCAACAAGGACGCCAACGCGCCGATCTTCGAGTTCTCCGACCTGGGCATCGTCGGCGATCTCAACAAGATCGTGCCGAAGCTCACCGAGGCCGTGAAGGCGCGCAAGGGCGGCTGATGGCTCTCGCCCCGATCGAGTATCCGCCGCCCGTGGACGCGGCGGCGGAGTTCATCGGCGCGCCGAGCGATCCGGAGGACGAGCGGATCGAGGTCGGCGTCGCGATCGTAGGCGGCGGGCAGGCGGGGATGGCGTGCGCGGTGCGGTTGCTGCAGCTACTCGAGGACGACCCGGATCTGGCCGAGTCGCTCGGCGAGGTGCCGGTCGCGGTGATCGAGAAGGGCCGCGTCGCCGGCGCGCACCAACTCTCGGGCGCCGTGATGAACCCGGCGCCGATCCGGCAGCTGTTCCCGGATGACGACGATCGCTGGCCACATTATGGCGAGGTCGGGCGCGAGACGGTCTACTTCATGCCGAACCGCAAGCGCGCGCTACCACTCAAGCCGACGCCGCCGCCGCTTCGCAACCACGGCAACGTGATCGTCTCGGTCGCGGAGCTCAACCGCTGGCTGGGGGAGCGCGCGGAGGAGGCCGGCTCCTACGTGCTCTCGGAGACCGTCGGCGCCAAGCTGCTCGTCGAGCGAAGCGGTGACGAGGCCTCCGGCCGAGGCAGGAACGGTGTAGTGGTCGGCGTGCGCACAGGCGACAAGGGCCGCGACAAGCAGGGCGGCGAGAAGTCCAACTTCGAGCCGGGCTCTGACGTGATCGCGCGCGCGACGGTGCTCGCAGAGGGCTGCTGGGGTCACCTAACCGGCGCCGCGC
>DASQMT010000180.1:0-11781 GCA_035645355.1 Solirubrobacteraceae bacterium
CGCATCCTCGACGGCGGCGAGGATCGTGTCCGCGTCGATCGCGAGCCGCTCGACGTCGTGGCCGGAGATGTAGCGGATCTCGATCCCGGCCATGCCCGGCTCCTGCCCGCTGAGCGAGGCGGTCACACGCCGGGCCGCCCGGTCGGAGGGATAACGTCTGCCGCGGTGCCGGCGATCCGGATCAGCAGGCGGTGGCGCGCAGCGGCGGCGCTCGTGCTGGCCACGGCTCTCGCCGGCATAGGCCCTGCCGTCGCCACGGCGGGCGTGACGATCACCTGGGGCGGCGACCTCGTATTGGGCTCGTCGTTCGGCCTGCCGCCCGATCGCGGCTGGCCACAGCTCGCGCCCGTCGCCGGCGTGCTGCGCTCGGCGGACCTCGCCGCGGTCAACTACGAGGGCACGTTCGGGTCCGGCGGCGTGTCGAAGTGCGGCGGCGCCAGCGGCGGCGACTGCTTCGCGTTCCAGGCGCCACCGGGCAACGCGCGCACGCTTGCCCGCGCCGGGGTCGACATCGTCAACCACGCGAACAACCACGCCTTCGACTTCGGCGCGGCCGGCTCGCGCTCGACCCGCGCTGCGCTGGCCGCCGCGGGCGTGCGCGTGACCGGCGGGCCGAGTGAGGTCGCGGTCCTGTCGGCGGGTGCCACACGGGTCGCGTTCGTGGGGTTCTCGACCTATCTCTGGAGCCCGTCGATGAGCGACCCCGGTCAGGTCGCCGGGCTCGTGCGCGAGGCCGGGCGGCGGGCGGACCGCGTGGTGGCGCTCTTCCACGGCGGTGCCGAGGGCGCGGACAAGCTGCACGTGCCGTACGGCAGCGAGCGCGCCTTCGGCGAGGATCGCGGCGACAGCCGCCGCTTCGCGCACCTGGCGGTCGACTCGGGCGCCGACCTCGTGCTCGGCTCGGGTCCGCACGTGCTGCGCGGCATGGAGCTCTACAAGCGGCGGCTGATCGCCTACTCGCTCGGCAACCTCTCGGGATGGAGGAACTTCGGCACCGGTGGGACGCTCTCGCTCAGTGCGCTGCTGACGGCCGAGCTGGCGCCGGGTGGCCGGCTCGTCGGCGGGCGCGTGACCTCGCTGCAGCTCGATCGCATCGGGGTGCCGCACCGCGATCGCGCGCGCCGTGCCGAACGGCTGATGCGCAGTCTGAGCCGCAGCGACTTCGGCTCCGCGGGGGTGTGGTTCGATCGCGTCGGCTCGGTGCTGCCGGAGCGCGAGCGCGGGCTCCAGACGCCCTAGCGGGGTCCGGGCCAGCGCGACGGGCGGCCGTCGTGTGGGAAGGTGCAGGGCGGTGCGCCGCTCAAGGGCCAACGTGCGCGCCCGCGTCGCCGTGCTCGCGGGTGCGCTCGTCCTGTTCGCCGTGTTCGCCGCCGCCGCCCTGCGCGGCGACGGGCCCGCGCCGGGCGTCCCGCTCGTGCCTACCCCCAGCGGCGGCGAGTCCGGTGGCGCGCCGGTGCCCGACCCGTTCGCATACGACGAGGAGCGCGAGGACGCGCTCGTCGCGCGCGCGGCAGCAGGCACGAGCCACGTGCTCTACGCGCGCTCTCCGGGCGGCGCCGCCGCGACGGCCGAGCGCGTCGCGGGCTGGCGGCCGCAGATCGAGGCGGCGGCGCGCAGCGCGGGGGTGGAGCCCGACCTGCTCGAGGGCCTCGTGTTCCTTGAGAGCGCGGGGCGCGAGGACGCGATCGCGGGCGACGTCGAGGGCGCCGTCGGGCTGACCCAGATCGTCGCCGAGACCGGCCGCAACCTGCTCGGGATGCGGGTCGACGTCGAGCGCAGCGCGCGGCTCACGCGGCGGATCGAGCGCGCGCTGCTCCGCGGCCGGCTCTTGACGGTGCTCGCGCTGCGGCGCGAACGGCGCGCGGTCGACGAGCGCTTCGACGCGGTCAAGGCGCTCGCCGGGGCGGCCCGCTACCTGACGTTCGCGCGGTCCCAGCTCGGCCGCGACGACCTCGCGCTCGTCTCCTACCACATGGGGATCGGCAACCTGCAGGGGGTGGTGAGCGCCTACGGCGCGGAGCGGCCCTCGTACGCGCGCCTGTACTTCGACTCGACGCCGAACCACAACGCCGCCGTGCAGCGCCGGCTGGCGGCCTTCGGCGACGACTCCTCGAACTATCTCTGGAAGGTCTACGCGGCGCGCGAGATCATGCGGCTGCATCGCGAGGACCGGGCGGAGCTGGCACGCCTCGAGGCGCTGCACACGGCGAAGAACTCCGCCGAGGAGGTGCTCCATCCCGCCGCGTCGACGGCCCGCTTCGCGACTCCGGCGGCCCTGCGCGCCGCCTGGGACGAGGATCAGATCGTGGCGCTCCCGGACGACCCGGTGCGGACCGGCCTGGCACGCCATCCGAGCATGGGCGAGCTGGCGTCACGGGTCGGTGCGGTGCCCGGGCTGTATCGCGGCCTGCGGCCGGAGGCGCTCGCGCTGGCGCTCTACGTCGGCGCCCAGACGCGGGAGTACGCGGACGGCGCCGGGCCGCTGGTGGTGACCTCCGCTGTCCGCGACGAGCAGTACCAGAGCACGCTCGCGCGCGGCAACCGCGAGGCGACGCGGCGCTACTCGCTGCACACCACCGGTTGGGCGTTCGACATCGCCCGCGACTACCGCTCCGAACGGCAGGCGCTGGCGTTCCAGTTCGTGCTGGACCGCCTGCAGGTGCTCAACGTGATCGCCTGGGTCCGCGAGCCCGGCGCGATCCACGTGACGGCAGCCGCCGGCGCGGAAGGGCTGCTGCCGCTGCTCGAGCGGCTCGAGGACGGCTAGCTACGCGGCCGCGGACTCGCGCTCGGCGGCCGACTCGGCGATCACGGTCTCCGTCGCCGGGGCACTCGCGGCGGCGCGTGCCTCGTAGCCGGCGCGCGCCGAGCGGTCGGCGTGCAGCAGTGCGCGGTCGAGCCCGATCGCGCGCCCCACGGTCTCCCGCACGCGCCGCGGCACGACGTTGAAGAACGCCCAAGCGCGACCGATCGACTTCGGCACGAACACGTCGAAGCGGGCGAACTTGAGCGCGTCGACGATCGCGTCGGCGACCTCTTCGGGCGTCGAGCTCTTGAAGGCCGGAGTGTCGACCAGGCCGGTCGACAGCTCCGTCCTGACGATCCCGGGCATGACGACCGACACCTCGACGCCGCTCCCGCGCAGTTCGGCACGGACAGCCTCCGACAGGCCGACGACGCCGTGCTTCGTGGCGCAGTAGGTCGCGAGGTTGGGGAAGCCGGACTTGCCGGCGCTCGACGAGACGTTGACTATATGGCCGCTGCCGCGCGGCTTCATCCGCCGCATCGCCTCCTTGGTGCCGTGGATCACCGCGTGCAGGTTGATCTCCAGCAGCCGGATCGCGGTCGCGTCGTCCTGCTCGTCGAGCGGCCCGACGGGCATGATGCCCGCGTTGTTGACGAGCACGTCGATCGGGCCGAGGCGCCGCTCGACCTCGTCGAGGAACGCGGTGAAGCCCGGTCGGTCGGTCACGTCGAGCGCGAGTCCCACCGCCTCTGGTCCCAGCTCGCTCGCGACGGTCTCGGCGGAGGTCGCGTCGACGTCGCCGATCGCCACGCGACACCCCTCGCGCGTGAGCGCGAGCGCGAGCGCCCTGCCGATCCCCCGTCCACCTCCGGTCACGACGACGACCTTGCCGTACAGCGAGCGCGGCTGCTTCATGTTGCGATCTCTCTCCCTCCGACGTTTGTGCCAGCGTGAAAGACAGTACTTCACCCCTCTCACAGGAACGCGTCGCTGGAGGGCTTCGCTAGCCTCTGCGGCCCGGGATGGCCAGTCGCCAGGAGCAAAAGGAAGCGCGCCGTCAGGAGCGGCTCGAGCGCGAGCGCAGGGAGGCCGGCGCGGCCGCCAGGCGCAGGCGCATGCGGCTCGGCGGAGGTGTGCTGCTGGGACTCGCGCTGCTCGCCGGCGTGGTGCTGGCGGTCGTGGTCGGCTTCGGCGGCGACGACTCCGAGTCGGGGGCGCGCACCCCCGAGCCGAGCACCCCGGCGGCGGCCAAGCTGCCCGAGCAGCAGACCTCCGACCTCGACGCGGCCGCCAAGGCGGCCGGCTGCACGCTCTCGAACCCCGAGTTCGAGGGCGCGACGCACGAGGACAGGGAATTCGCGCCCGGCGACTACAAGACGAACCCGCCGACGTCCGGCAACCACAATCCCGACTGGTACGACGACGGCGTCTACGAGCCCGGTGCCACGCCGCGGCTGGGCATGCTCGTGCACACGCTCGAGCACGGGCGCATCAACGTCCAGTACAAGAAGGGCACTGACGGGGACACCGTCGCGCAGCTCGAGGCGCTGCTGGCCGAGCAGAACGAGGGCTACCACATGCTGCTCTACGAGAACACGACCGGCATGAAGCCGGCCGTGGCCGCGACGGCCTGGACGCACTCGCTCGCCTGCCCGAGGATGAACGACAAGGTGTTCGACGCGATCAGGACGTTCCGATCGCGCTACACCGACAAGGGGCCGGAGAACGTTCCCTAGCTCCAACCGCCCGTCTCGCCCTTGTAGAGGCCGTGGCCGGCGATCACCAGTCGCAGCGTGCGCCAGAGGATGTGCAGGTCCAGTGCGAGCGACGCGTGCTCGACGTACCACAGGTCGAGCTCGATCCGCTGGGCCCACGGCAATGACGCACGGCCCTGGATCTGCGCCCAGCCCGTGAGGCCCGGGAGCACGCTCAGCCGGCCGCGCTGGCGCTCCGTGTATCGATCCACCTGCACCTGCACCGTCGGGCGCGGGCCGACGAGCGACATCTCGCCGCGCAGGACGTTGACGAGGTTGGGCAGCTCGTCGATCGAGGTGCGGCGCAGGATCGCGCCCAGGCGCGTGATGCGCGAGTCGCCCGCATCGAGCGCGAGACCGGCGCCCATCGACTCCGCACCGCTCACCATCGTGCGGAGCTTGTAGAGCTCGAACGGCACGCCGTCACGACCCACGCGCCGCTGGCGATAGATCGGGTGGCCGTGACTCTCGAGCCGGATCAAGAGCGCTGCAACCCCGAGTCCCGGCGCCGAGGCCGCGAGCATCGCGGATGCCACCGTGACGTCGAGCAGGCGCTTGCCGCGGTAGCTCACCGCGTGCCCTCCGCGGCCTCCCACACCGCCGTCGTCCCGTGGCGCAGATGGTCGTAGAGCCCGGCCCCGAGTGCCGCCGTCGTCGCCACGTAGTAGCGCGCGAGCAGCGCGGGCCGGACGCGCACGCGGCCGCCGGCCGCACCCGCCGTGAGCAGCCCGGCCTGGGCGAGCGCCGCCACGCGGTAGGCACGGCCCTCCCGCAGCAGTGCGAGCGTCGCCCCGGCCACGGCCAGGTGCAGCAGCGGCGAGGCGTAGCGGAGCACCCGGTGCGAGGCGATCATGAGCGCATACAGGGGCGGGTAGCCGCGCGGCGACAGCATCCCCCCGCGCAGCACGATCGCCCAGGCGTGGCTCATCATGCGACGCTTGCGGGCGCCCTCGGCCTCGATCGACGGCACCATCTTCTCCGAGGCGCGCGCGTCCGGCGCGTAGACCGCGCGGCGCCCGCGCTTGACCACGTTGAAGGGGAACGACAAGTCGTGGCCCATCACCGCGTCGACGTGCATGTAGGCCTCCCGACGCAGCGCGTAGATCGCCCCGTTGCCGGCTGTCACCGACGCCAGCGCCGACTCGCCGGCGCGCAGCCACATCTCGTAGCGCCAGTAGAGGCCCTCCTGGTTCGTCCCCTGCTCGCTGATGAAGCGCACCTGGCCGCAGACGTAGCCGACCTGCGGGTCGGCGAACGGCGCGAGGAGCGCGCGCAGGGCGTCCGGCTCCCACGTCGCGTTGGCGTCCGAGAACGCGAGCAGGTCGCCGCTCGCGGCCGCAACTGCGGCATCCTGGGCGCGCACCTTGCCGGCGCGCGGCAGCTCGAGCACGACGTCCGCGCCCGCCGCGCGGGCGCGCTCGGCCGTCGCGTCGGCGCCGGGTTCCGCGCCGCCGTCGACCGCCACGACGATCTCGAGCCGGTCGCGCGGCCAGTCCAGCGCGAGCGCGTCTGCGACCTTGGCGGCGATCACCCGCTGCTCGGAGTGCGCAGCCACGATCAGCGACACCAGCGGCGTGCCGACGTCCCCGGCCGGCGCCACTGGCGGATCGCCGCGCAGGCGGCGCAGCGCGGCCAGCGCGACGCCGTAGCCGGCCTGGGTCCAGGTCAGCAGGGCAGTGGCGCCCCAGAAGATCCCGCGGGCGATCGGTCGCTCCATGGCGGCGCATGCTGTCAAGACTGCGCCACACTTGGGCGCATGCCGGCGATCGTCGCTCCCAGGCTGTCGGACGGGGAGATCTCCGTGCGCCCCTTCACGCGCCGGGACATCCCCGCGATCGTGGCGGCATGCGCCGATCCGGAGATCTCGCGCTGGACACGCGTGCCCTGGCCGTACACACGCGAGGACGCCGAGCGCTTCCTGGCCGTCGCAGCCACGGAGGCGGCCGCCGGCGAGGGGGTGGCGCTCGCCGTCTGCGACGCGGCGGACGACCGCCTGCTCGGGACGATCGGGTTGATGGAGGTCGACCGGCAGCGGGGCTGTGCGGAGCTCGGCTACTGGACCGCCGCGCCTGCGCGCGGGCACGGAGCGGCTCCGCGCGCGGTCGTGCTGGTGCGCGACTGGGCGCTCGCCGAGCTCGGCATCTGCGAGCTCGAGATACTGGCGCATCGCGACAACGTCCCCTCCCAGCGGGTGGCCGAGCGCGCCGGCTTCGAGGACACGGGCCGGCTCCGGGCGGTGGCGCGGATGCCGCCCGGCAGGCAGGAGGGCTACAAGGTCTACCGCCGGGCCGGTGTCGCTGCCGGGGTGCGCTGAGAATGCTGCATCGCAACCCGGTGCTCGGCGGGCCTCCGCTGCTGCTCCTGCTGCTGCCATCGACGCTCGAGCGCTTCGACCGGCGCGAGCGCGCAGAGACGCTGCTGGCCGCGCCCGGCGTGGTCGCGGTCGAGCCCGCGCGCGTCTCCTACGGCGCGCTGAGCAGGCTGCCGCCCGCGCTCGCACTCGCTATCGGCCGGCGGCAGGCGAAGCGGATGCGCCTGCCAGGAGCGCCCGCCGCGATCGGGCTGTTCGACGTCACCCAGGCGCCGCTGGCGATCGCGCTCGCCCAGCGCCACCCCGGAGCCGAGCTCTGGGAGCTCGGCCCCCAGCAGACCCCCGGGCTCGAGTCAGAGTTCGCGCTCGACATCGGCGCGGCGACCGACCTGAGCGGCGTCTGGCTGCGGATCGAGGCGCTCGGGATCGAGTCCGGGCGGCTCGGTTCCGAGCGCGCCCTCTGACCCACGCGGGTGGCGCGCGAGCACGGCTCCGACCGCGAGCAGCGTCCATGTCACGGGATCCTCGAGAAAGGCCGCGTACAGCCACGTGTGCAGGACCACGGCGGCGAACCCGGCCGCCACGACCGCGCGGTAGGGGTCGTCGCGCGCATGCCGCAAGAGTCGCGCCAGCGCCGCCGCCAGCAGCGCGAGGTAGACGGCGAGCCCGATCGCGCCCTGCTCCGCCGCGACCGTGAGCGGGATCGTGTGCGAGGCCGCGACGGCGTCCTCGCGCGCCCCGAAGCCATGCGCCAGGTACTCCTCGGCGAACGCGCCCGAGCCCCAGCCCCACAGCGGCCGCTCGCCGGCGAGCTCGACGCCGCCTCGCATCAGCTCGTAGCGCCCGGAGGTCGCATCGTCGAGCGACTCGGCATCGCCGAGCTCGAGCCGCAGAGCGGACGGGAACGCGAGCACGAGCACAGCTCCGGCGACCGCCAGCGCCACGATCGCAGGCAGCACCTTGGCGACCGGGTAGCGCAGGGCGGCGAGCACCAGCAGGCCTGCGAGCAGGCCGGCGAAGCTGGACTGCGAGAGCGTGAGCAGCAGCCCGCCCCACAGGACCGCCAGCGCGAGCGCCGCCGCCGCGGCCGTGCGCGGGCGCCGCTCCCACAGCAGCACCGCCGCCAGGCCGAGCATCACGAGCGCGAGGAAGCGGCCGTAGATGTTCGGATCGAAGAACAGCGAGTTGACGCGGAAGTACTCCTCGAGCTCGTTCGAGGCGATCACCTTGGGGTTCAACAGCAGGCTGCGGGTCGCGTACTCGACGAAGCCGATCGCCACGAACAGCAGCGCGAGCGCGACGAGCACGCCGAGGCCCGCGCGCAGCAGCCGCGCCGACCAGTCGATGTCGCGCAAGACGGCGAAGAGGAGCGCGAACGGCACGTAGAAGAAGACCGTCTGCTCGAGTGCCTTGTCGAGCGACGTCGAGTACGAGGCCTGGAGCGTGTAGAGCACCGTGGCGCCGGTCAGCAGCCACTCGAGGGCGCCGTTCGCCCGCGGCGGGTCGAACCGCTCCCCGCCACGGATCCGCGGCACCGCCCAGGCGAGCGCGCCGGCGGCGATCACGAGGTAGAGCGGCACCAGCAGGTTGGCGGTCGCCCCGCCCGCCTCGATCGGCACGCGGAACGGCAGCGTCGCCAGCGCCGCCAGCGGCAGGGCGGATCGCCGGCGGGCGAACAGCAGCGCGAGCGGCACGATCACCAGCGCGGCGCCCGCGAGCGCCGCCGCCAGCGCCGGCAGCGTGTGCTCGCGCACGATCTCGAGCTGTGGCGTCTCCCAGATCGACAGCACCAGCAGGACGGGCGTGAGCGCCAGCGCCCCGAGCATCGCCCAGCCGCGGCCGCGGGCCGTGGGCGCCAGGATCGCCGCCGCGGCGAGCGCCGCCGCGATCACGATTCCGGCCGCGCGGACGGCCTCGGGGCCGACGGCGGTCTCCACCTCGACGGGCATCGCCTAGAACGTCCGGATCGCGGGCGTCGTGCCGCGCAGGATGTCGGCGATGTTGCGCGTCAGCTGCTGCACCGGCGCGGAGCGGGTCTTCAGCCGCACGCCCCACTCGGGCAGCCCGACGCGGATCACGATTCCCTCGCCGACCTCGGTCAGCGTAAGCGCCGGGCGGCTCGGCGGGAGCTCCTCGCCGGCGGCCTCGGCAGCGGCGAGCTCGGCCGGATCGATCGCCGCCAGCGCGACCCGCACGCGCTCGGACGGCTCGGACTCCTCCAGCCGCGTGAAGCCCGGCAGCTCCGCGACCCCCGTCAGCAGTCCGAGCTCGGGATCATCTGCGACCGGCTGCAGCGGCCGTGGGTCCTCGTCTGCTTCGCGCAGCGGGCGCAGCGTGGCGCCGAAGGGGTCGGCGCCGGTGGGCGGCAGCGGGCGCAGCAGCCGGTCGCGCGCCACGGAGACGCCGCGACGCATCGACTCGGCGCCGAACGACGCGAGCCGGCCGCCGTCGGTCACGTAGCGGCGCAGCCGCCGCGCGACCTCGGTCGAGATCCAGCGCAGCGGGCCCGCGAGCAGCACGCCCTCGCGCTCGCCCGTCAGCCCGGCGCGGGACGCGGCGAGCGTGAGGTCGGTGGTCACGTCGTAGCCGATCCCCTGGGAGTCGAGGAACGCGAGCAGCGGCGCAACCTGCTTCGTGAAGCCGGCCGGCAACCCGTCGGCGAGCAGCCTCGGATACGCGGCAGAGCTGCCGTTGGCGAGCGTGTTCGGGAGGCCGTCGCGGTCGTCGTCGAGCGTGTCGAGCCCGAACCACGTGATCGCCGGGAGCACGACGAGCAGCGGCGCGGCCGTCGCGTCCTGGACCGCGAACGGGACGCGCGTCGAGCGCTTGTTCGTGCGCACCTCGAGCACGTAGAGGCCGGAGGCGCCGCGCGGCGTGCGCAGCCGCAACTCACCGCCCGACGCCCTGCGCCCCTTGCGCCGCGCCTTGCGCTCGCCGACGCGGAACATGCGCCAGCGGTACGGCCGCCCGCGCGAGTCGACGGCGAACTCCGCCTTATCGCCGGCGCGCACGGGATCCGCCGGCGGGCGTGCGATCAGCCCGCGCACGCTCACGCCCGGCCGCCCGGGGACGGTTCCCGGCCTGGCGTCGGCGGGCGCCGAGAGCCCGACGTTGCCGGACACGTCGCGCACCGCCGCGACGAGCTGGTAGCTGCCGGGCGGCGCAGGAGCTCCGCCGGCGCGCCCGTCCCATTCGCCCTCCCGCTCGCCCGGCGGCAGCTCGAACGCGCTCACCTGCTCGGGCTCCCCGAGCCCGGTGCGAAGCACGCGCATGCTGGTCGGAAAGCGCTTCGAGACGATCCTGACGCGGAACGGCACCGGGCCCGCGACGGGCCCGGTGATCCACCTGCTGCCGTCCGGCCCGCCGGCGAAGACGCTCGGCTCAGGCGCGGTGGTGTCGATCCGCATGCCCGTGTTGAGCGTCGCGGCGCGCCCGCCCCGGCGCAGGCCCACGCGTACGCGGTAGACGCCCTCGGGCGCCCGGACGCCGGCGTCGTTGCGCCCGTCCCACCGTACGAGCAGCGACTGCCGGGCGACCGCCGGGACGTCGTCGACGAGCCGCCTGACCTCGTTGTCGGCCTCGTCGACGATCGTGATCGTCACGTCGTCGTCCTTGCGCACGCGGATACGGATCTTCGAGATGTCGCGGCGGCCGTCCCCGTTGGGCGAGAAGTGCTGGGTGAGGCGCTGGATCGCCGCGATCTGGGGGGCGCTCTTGAGGCGCTGGGCGACGAAGAAGGCCGCGAACGTCGCGGCCACGAGGAGCACGAAGACGACGCGCGCGGGGAAGCTCACCAGGCTGTGGGCTAGGGCGCCTGGTCGGCGCCCGCGAGGACCACTACGTCAGCCTCCGGCGCGAGCGACTGCGTGTCCTCGTCGATCGGCTCGAGGGCGTCGATCGACAGCAGCTCGGCGACCTTGCGTGCCTGCGAGCGGAACCCGTCGGCATAGAAGACCGTCGACGACTGCAGCGTCTGGTCGCGAGTGTTGGTCTCCGTGGCGCCGCGCTTGTAGCCACCCTCCTGGGCGATGCGGTCGGCGAGCTGGCCCGCGAGGCCGGTGAAGGTCGTGCCGTTCAGCACGGCGACGTTCGTCTCGGCGGCCGGCGTCACCGGGCGGCCCGTCCCCTCCGTGGTGGTGTCCGGCTCGCCCTGGGCCGGCGCCGCGCGGTTCGGCGCGGGCGGGCTGTCGTCGCCCGTGAGCTGCGAGACGGCGAACGTGCCGCCGCCGAGGATCAGCACGGCGATCCCGACGAACAGCGCGATCGTGCCGGCGGAGCGGCCCTGGCGCGGGGCCGGGGCGGCTGCCGGGCGTCGCGCAGGCTGCGTCGGTGGGCGGCGCGGTGTCCCGCGGCCGGCCGCCGTCGCGCTGGGCTGGCTCTGGCGCAGCGGCATCGGCGCCGGGCGGGGCATGACGCCGACGCGTTGCGCAGGCGTGATGCGCGGGACCGGCGGGGCCTCGTCGCCGGGGCGGGCGGCCACGGTGCGCTCGGGCGCCGCGGACTCGTCGGCCGCAGCTCGCGCGACGCTCCGTGCGGCCTCGGGCTCGACCTTCGCCGTCGCGTCGCTGCCTGGGTCCTCGGCTCCGGCCGCCGCGCGGCTCTCGTCCGGCTCCGACGGCCCCGCGGGCACAACGGTCGAGGACGTGTCGCCCTCCTCCGCGCCGGCCCCCTCCACGTCCTCGGGAGGCGCGGTGGCCGTTTCGCCCGCTGCCACGGCGGCGGGCGCTTCCGGGTCCGGGGCGTCCGCGTCCTGCTCGGTGGCCTCGCCGTCGGCGGGCGGCGCAGCGCCGTTGCCTGTCGCCGGCACGCCGGGCGCGGGCGCCGCGGGCAGGTTGCCGTTCGCCGCGGGCTCGGCGACCTTGTCGTCCGCCAGCTCGGTCGCCGTCGTCCCGGCGGCGGCCTGCGCGCCCGGCGGCATCTCGGCCAGCCGGCGCGACGGCGCGCTGCCGGCCGTCGTCTGAGCCGCCGCC
>DASQMT010000181.1:0-4126 GCA_035645355.1 Solirubrobacteraceae bacterium
GCGAGCAGGTGCCGAAGATCTACGCGATCAACAAGGCGGAGGCGACCGCGCGCCGGATCGCCCGCCCGCTGAACGTCTTCGCGGCGCTCTTCAATCCCGCGATCGTGGTGCTCAACAACGCGTCGAACGGCCTGCTACGGCTGATCGGAATCCGCAACTCGGGCGAGTTCGACGAGGGCGGCTCGCCGGACGAGCTCAAGCTGCTGATCGCGCAGTCGCTGACCGGCGGCAAGCTCGACCCGGGCGAGGCCGGGATGCTGACCGGCGTCTTCCACCTCCACGAGCAGGAGGCGCGGCAGGTGATGACGCCGGCTCCCGCCGTCGTGACGGTCGACCTGTCCGAGGACGTCGAGACCGCGCTGCGCCGCTGCGTCTCCTCCGGCCACACCCGGCTCGTCGTGACCGAGGACGAGAACCACGACCGCGTCAAGGGCATCGTGCACGCCAACGCGCTCGCGCAGCTACTGCTGTCAGAGGGCTCGGGAGCGACGATCGAGGGGCTCGTGCGCGAGGCGCCGCTCGTCCCGGAGACCAAGCCGCTCGACGATCTGCTCGCGGACCTGCAGCGCCAACGGACCTCGCTGGCGATCGTGATCGACGAATACGGCCGCACCGCCGGGATCGTGACCGTGGAGGACATCATCGAGGAGGTCGTCGGCGAGATCGACGACGAGACCGACCCGCTGGGCGGCGCCGTCCGGCGGCTCGCCAACGGCGACTGGTTCGTGCGCGGGCATGTCGCGATCACCGACCTGGAGGACTACGGGCTCCTGCTGCCGGTCGACTCCGACGCCTACAACTCGGTCGGCGGGTTCGTGTTCGGGGAGCTCGGGCGGCTGCCGAAGCGCGGCGACTCGATCAACCACAACGGCTACTCGATCCGCGTCGAGTCGGTGCGCGAGAACCGGATCGAGGCCGTGCGGATCCGCCAGCACGGCGAGCAGCCCGCGGCTCCTACGTAGGCGCCCCAGGGCCTCGCGAGTCGTCGGCCACGACCTAGCCGTGTGGCAGATTGCGCAAGTCGGCAAATAGCGCTACCTTGCCGCGCACCTACCCGACCGCTTCGGCGGTTGAGGAGGAGAGAAGGGAGATCCTGGGGAGGATCGACCGAGAAAAACACTTACGGCCGCCGGACTCAGGGGAGCGAGTCCGACGGCCGTAGTGTTTCTGGAGGAGGGGTTGCGATGAGGGGTACGTTCGTCGCAACAGGCATATTCCCAACCTCACCTCAATCTGCGGTAAACATTCCGAAGCGGCTCCAGCGCCGTGCCGGCGGAGGACACCCACGCGATGCAAGCCGGGCCGGAAGTCGTGATCGTCGAGGCAGTGCGGACGCCGATCGGGCGCAGCCACCCGGACAAGGGCTACTTCCGGGACACCCACCCGAACGAGTTGCTCGGCAGGTGCTTCCGCGAGCTGATCGAGCGGGCCGGGATCGCGCCCGGGCAGGTCGAGGACGTCATCGGCGGCTGCGTGCAGCAGTTCGGTGAGCAGATGTTCAACGTCACCCGCAACGCGTGGCTGCAGGCGGGGCTGCCGATCGAGACGCCCGCCACGACGGTCGACCGGCAGTGCGGCTCGTCCCAGCAGGCGGTCAACTTCGGCGCGGCGCTGATCGCTTCCGGCGTGCACGACGTGGTGATCGGCGGCGGCGTCGAGCACATGGGCCACGTGCCGATGGGCGTCGGCTTCAAGTGGGTCGACGAGCTCGGCTCCCCGTGGCCGCCCGCGATGCTCGAGCGCTACAACCTAGTGCCGCAGGGCATCGCCGCCGAGCTGATCGCCGACAGGTGGGAGATCCCGCGCTCGGACATGGACGAGCTGGCGGTGCGCTCGCACCGGCGTGCGGCGCGTGCGACCGAGGAGGGTCGCTTCGAGCGTGAGACGATTCGGTTCTCGGTCAACGGCGACACGTTCGTGGCAGACCAGGGCATCCGGCCGGACTCCGATATCGAGGCGCTCGCCGCACTCGAGCCCGCGTTCAAGCCAGACGGCAAGGTGACCGCCGGCAACGCATCGCAGATCTCCGACGGCGCCGCCGCGCTGCTGCTGATGTCCGCCGGCAAGGCGCGCGAGCTGGGGCTGACCGCGCGGGCGCGGATCCTCGACCAGACGACGGTCGGCGTGGATCCGGTGATGATGCTCACGGGTCCGATCCCGGCGACCCGCAAGCTGCTCGAGCGCAACCGCATGAGGATCGACGACGTCGACCTGTTCGAGGTCAACGAGGCGTTCGCGCCGGTCGTGCTGGCCTGGCAGCGCGAGCTGCAGCCCGACATGGACCGCGTGAACGTCAACGGCGGCGCGATGGCGCTCGGCCACCCGCTCGGGTCGACCGGCGCGCGCCTGCTCACGACGCTCCTGCACGAGCTCGAGCGATCCGATGCCGAGACCGGACTCGTGACGATGTGCTGCGGCGGCGGGCTGGGCACCGGCACGATCATCCAGCGGGTCTGATTCCGACTTCGACGGGGTGGCAGGCAAGGCATGCGGGTACGCCGCCGTCATGCAGATTCCAAAGGAGCAGATTCTCGAGCTGCTGCGAAGCCAGGGCAAGGACGACCAGGTCGGCGAGGCCGATTCGCAACTGCCCGACCAGGTGGACACGGAGCAGCACTCCGGCCTGCTGGAGAAGTTCGGGCTGAGCCCGGCCGACGTGCTCAGCAAGCTCGGCGGCGGCGGGCTAGGGGGGAAGATCCCGGGCTTGTAGATCCCAGCGCGTTCGTCGGTCGCGGCGCCAAAGGCCGAGCGGCCGACAGCGGGCCCGCGATCGTTCCGTGGGCGCTAGGCGGCCGCGCGACCCACTTCGAGCCGGGCGACGAGCTCGTCCAGCCGGAGCTCCTCCAGCCCGCGGCCGACAGCCTCGAGCTCGCCCGCGCAGAACTCGACCAGGCGGCGGCCCTCCTGGCAGAGCTCGAGCGTCTCGCGCAGCCCGGCATCGCCCGAATCGAGACGCCGGACGATGGCTTCGATGCGCGCGCAGGCGGTCTCGTAGGTGGGCGGGCCCTCGGTCATCTGGTCCGCGCCAGGCTAGGGCTCAGGTCGGACGGTGAGCGCGCCATCTGCCAGTCGCAGGAGCAGCTGCCGTTCCTTGCGCGCGGCCGCAGCGCTCGTCACGGGCTCGCCCGCCTCGTCCTCGACGAGTGCGTAGCCGCGCTCTAGCGTGCGCTGCGGATCGTGCGCGGCGAGCGCCAGGCGCAGGCGGTCGAGCTCGCGCGCGCGGCATGCGGCGACTGCCGCTGCGGAGCCCTTGCGCTCGAGCGTGCCGGCCGCCGTCGCGACGCGGCGCTCTTCCGCCGCAAGGCCGCGACGCGCACTCGCGCGCAGCTCGCGCAGCTGCTGGTGCACGCGCACACGGTGGCGCGCAACGTGGTCGGAAGGCGCGCGCGAGAGCCGCGCGAGCGTCCGCGCGCGCTCGACGATCGCGCGCCGTCCCTGCTTCTCGAGGCGCGCCGCCAGGCCGTGCAGGCGCTCGACGGCCGCGCCGCAGTCGACTGGCACGGCCGCCTCCGCCGCGTGCGTGGGCGTCGAGCAGGACTGTGCGGCGACATCGTCGATCAGCGTGCGGTCGGCGTGATGGCCGACGGAGGCGATCACGGGCACCCGGAGCAGCGCGACCGTGCGGCACAGGGTCTCGTCGCAGAATGCGAACAGGTCGGCGAGCGAGCCGCCGCCGCGCGCGACGATCACGACGTCCACGTCCTGGAGCGCGGCGAGGTCCTGCAGCGCGCGGGTGACCGCCGGCGCGGCGTGACGGTCCTGCACAGGCGCGAACGCCCAGACGAGCCGTCCCGCCCAGCCGCGCCGGCGCAAGCCGGCGAGCACGTCGTCGCGAGCCTTGGAGCCCTCGGCCGTGACGACGCCGATGCAGCGTGGCAACGACGGGCGTGCCAGCGCCTTCTGCGGTGCGAACAGTCCCTCGGCGCACAGCGTCCGGCGCAGGCGGTCGAGTTGTGCGAGCAGGTCGCCCTCGCCGGCCACCCGCACGTCCGCGACCGCGAAGGAGAACGACGGCGAGGCGGTGCGCGACCCGGGATAGAAGTCGCAGCCGCCTGCGGCCACGACGCGCTGGCCGTCGCTGAGCGGCGCCGGGAGCGCATCGAAGTCACCGCGCCACATCGAGCAT
>DASQMT010000182.1:0-6564 GCA_035645355.1 Solirubrobacteraceae bacterium
CAGCTCGTGCGTCGCCACGCCCGCGGCGTCCGCCATCAGCGCGCGCTCGTCGGCGGGGGAGCGGGCCGCGACCGCCAGCACCGAGCTCGAGCGGTCGATCAGGACGAGTGAGGCGTCGAGCGCCCGCGCGGCAGCACGGACGACCTCCGGCAGGCCGTAACCGGACTCGACCGCGTCGGTGATCGGCCCGAGCGCGCCGAGGTCGAGCGCTTCGGTCCGGCTCGGCGCATCCATCCGCCGCAGTCTAGGAGGGGGTCAGAGCTCGTCGAAATACCAGAGGAAGCCGCCGCCGAGCATCACCCCGGCGATCACAAAGGCCGCCAGCACGTAGAGGCTCAGCACCGTCGCGACGATCCGCTCCCACACGCGCGAGAACGACGTCCACGCCGGCACGAGCACGAGCACGATCCAGGCGATCAACGAGAGGCCGCCCGCCGCACCGAGCACGATGTAGGTCCAAGTCTGGCTGCTCATCGCTGCGGCTGGTCATTCTGACGCAGCTGGCCGACGGTGACCGCGACGAGGCCCACGAGCGCGAAGATCGCTGTCGCGAGGCCGAGCCCGCCGTTCACGTCAGAGAGATAATGGGCGCGCAGGTAGACCCGCGACGCCGCGACCGCGACGACCAGCACGATCGCCCCCGTGACTACCGCGAAGCGCGTGGCGATCCCGGCCCCGCCGCGCACGAGCGCGACAGCGCAGGCGATCCACGCGACCGCGTACGCGGCGTGCTCGGAGGGGTAGGCCATGCCCTGCGTGAGCACGTGCGAGCCGGGGGGGCGCGGGCGGTCATAGGCCGCCTTGGCGACGTCGACCGCGAGCCAGGTGAGCAGGAACGCGGCCGGCAGCGCGAGCGCGTCGAGGTAGCGGCGCCGCGACGCGGCCCAGAGGCTCGTCGCGACCACCATCAGGGCGCAGACCGGGAACGACCCGAGCGCCGTGAGCCAGACCACCACGTCCCTCGCCGCCCCGTTGTAGAGGCCGCCGCCGACGTCGAACGCGAGGTCGTCCATGCGCATCTGCGTGCGCTCCTCGGGCGCGTCCCCGAGCAGCACGAAGGCGAAGGCGCCGACCGCGGCCAGCGCCAGCAGCGTGGTGACCTCCAGCCCGAGCTCCCCCGGCGTGAAGCGGTTCCAGACGAACCGCACCGGCTTCTCCGACTGCTCGGCGAGCGGCTGCCCCACGTCACGCCAGCCTGCGCGCAGGTAGGGCGCGAGGGGCCGCAGCAGCGACTTCTGGAGCTGGGTGGCGATCCACGCCTTCGTGCGCCGCTGCAGCCTCTGGCTGCGCTGCAGCCGGACGAGGAACACTATCCCGGCGATCAACGCCACCACCAGCGCGAAGGCGAACAAGCCGCGCGAGACCCAGGCAGTCAGCTGGTCGAACGAGCGCCAGAAGAGGTAGCCCAGCACGCAGAACGTCGTCGCCCACAGCCCCGCGCCGAGCACGTCGTAAGGTAGGAACTTGCGCAGCGGCATGTGCGATGCGCCGGCGATGAACGGCGCGATCGCGCGCACGAGTCCGATGAAGCGGCCGATCAGGATCGTCATGCCGCCGCGCCGCTCGAAGAAGTCCTCGACCTGCTCCAGGCGCTCCTCGGTGATCTTGACGCGCCCGCCGTGGCGGACCATGAACTCGCGCCCGAGCCGCCGCCCGAGCACGTACGAGGTGACGTCTCCGAGCACAGCGCAGGTCCAGACGATCGCGATCAGCAACAGCAGCGAGATCTGCCCCTGTCCGGCCACCAGCCCGCCGACGATGACGGTCGTCTCGCCGGGCGCGATCAGGCCGATGAAGGCGCCGGTCTCGAGGAACGCGAGCGCGCCGACCGCGAGGTAAGTCCACTTCCCCAGCCGTGCGCCCGCATCCTCGATGAGCTTTTCGACGTTCGGCAGCTCGACGATGCCCAGGCCGATCAGGCCCGCGCCCGCAGCGGCGAGCGCGCCCAGCGCCAGCACCCCGCGGCCGTGAGCGTGGCGGCGCAGTACCAGGTAGAGCGCCAGCACGACCGCGCCGGCGAGCCAGACGGGACGCACGCTCAGATTTCCACGGGCGCGGCGAACTCGCGGCCGACCGGCGTCGCGGCGGTAGCCAGCGGGTGACGCGTGCGCAGCGCCGCGGCCGCCGCCTGCGCGTGGGCGACGCCGTCGGCGCCCTCGAACAACCCGAACACGGTCGGGCCCGAGCCGGAGACCATCGCACGAACGGCTCCCGCCGCGCGCACGTCCGCGATCGCGTCGCCGATCGGCGGGCAGAGCGAGCGCGCCGGCGCCTCGAGGTCGTTGCACAGCAGGTGCTCGGCGAGCAGCCTGCCCGCGCGCGCGGCCCCGGGCACCTGACCGCTCAGCTCGTCGAGCTCGTCGGCCTCGCGGCCGAGCCCGAGCCGGTCGAACTCGGCATACACCGCCGCGGTCGAGAGGGCGTGCGCGGACGGGACGATCAGCAGCCCGGCCGGCTCGGGGTCGTCGAGCGATCGCACCGCTTCGCCGATGCCCGTCATCAGGCAGCGCTGCGGTACGAGCTGGCTGGGGACGTCGGCCCCGAGGCCGATCGCGACCGCCTGCAGCTCAGGGCTCGAGAGGTCGTGGCCGGAGGTGGCCGCAGCGAGTCGCAACGCGGCGGCGGCGTCGGCCGAGCCGCCGCCCATGCCGGCCGCGACGGGCACGCGCTTGGCGATCGTGATCCGCAGCGGCGGGGCGTCCCAGCCCGTTGCCGCCCGGAAGCGCGCGAGCGCGAGGAGCGCGAGGTTCTCCCCCTCGACGCCCGGGCAGACGACCTCGTCCGTGCTCCCCCGCGCCGGGCCGAGCTCCAGCGAGTCGGCGAGCGAGACGGGCTGCACGAGCGACACGAGCGGGTGGTAGCCGTCGGCGCGCCGGCGGCCGACGAACAGGCACAGGTTGACCTTGCCCGGGGCGACGCAGCGCAGCCGATTCATTCGGAGCGGCCGTCCAGCTGCGCGTACAGCGCCTGCCACTCCTCCGGCGCGAGCTGCTCGGCGCGCGCATCGGCCGGCCGGCCGATCGCCTCCAGCGCGGCACGGGTGCGGTCGCGCAGCGCAGGGTCCGCACCGGGCGCCAGGCTGAGCGAGCGGGCGAGCGCCTTGCGCCGGTGCGCGAAGCCCTGCTGCACGAGCGCGCGCAGCGCGGGCGCGGGCGCCGCTCGGCGGCGGGTCAGCCCGATGAGCACGGAGTCGACGCGCGGTACGGGATGGAAGACCGTCCGCGACACGGGACGCAGCACGCGCACCTCGCACGCCAGCTGCGCCAGCACGCTGGGAACGCCGTACGCGGGCGTCGCCGGGCGGGCGGCGAAGCGCTCGCCGACCTCCTTCTGGACCATCGCCACCCACGAGGTCACGCCGGGCAGGTCGGAGATCGTGCGCAGGATCACGCTCGCTGCGACGCTGTAGGGCAGGTTGGCGACGACCTTCGTCGGCTCGGGAGCGAGCGCGGCGAGGTCGAGGCGGACTGCGTCCTCGAGGTGCAGGGTGGAGTTCGGGTACGCGGCGAGCGCGTCGCGCAGTGCCGGCTCGAGCTTGCGGTCGAGCTCGACGACGTGGACGTGCTCCACGCGCGCGGCGAGATGCTCGCTGAGCACGCCCAGACCGCCGCCGACCTCGAGCACGACATCGCCGGACGCGAGCGCCGCGGCGCGTGCGATCACGTCGAGCAGGTTCGAGTCGATCAGGAAGTTCTGGCCCAGGTCGCGCCGGGGACGGATCCCGAACTGCCGCATGCGCCGCAGGCTGGGCTGGACGGGCAGGCTGCCGTCGCCGCTCGCGGCAGGCCCGCGGGCGCTCACCAGCCGAGCAGGCGGGCGCTGTTGACGTGCAGCGACGCCTCGAGCTCCGCGTAGGGGATGCCCTGCCGCTCGGCGAGGAACTGCGCCGTATGTACGACGTAGGCCGGCTGGTTCTTCTGCTTTCTGATCGCCTGCGGGGTGAGGTACGGCGCGTCGGTCTCCACCAGCATGCGGTCGAGCGGCGTGCGCTCTGCGGCGTGGGCGAGCTCGCGCGCCTGTGGGTAGGTGACGTTGCCCGCGAACGAGATCCACCAGCCGTGGGCGAGGCACTCCTCCAGCCGCCCCGGCATCGAGAAGCAGTGCAGGATCACGGCGAGTCCCTGAGCGGCGCGGGCGAGCGTCGCGATCGTGTCGTCGTCCGCGGCGCGGCTGTGGATCACTAGCGGCTTGTCCAGCTCCCGCGCCAGGCCGATCTGCGCCTCGAAGGCGCGCTCCTGGTCGGCCCGCGCTGCGTAGTCGCGGTAGTCGTCGAGGCCGGTCTCCCCGATCGCGAGGCAGCGCGGGTGGCGGGCGATCTCGCGCAGCTCGTCCGTGTGGGCGTCCGTGTAACCGGTGGCGCTGTTCGGATGGTGCCCGGCCGCGAACCAGACTTCCGCATGGGCCTCGGCCGCGGCCTGCGCCGCGCGCGAGCTCTCGGCATCCGTGCCGATGGTCAGGATCCGCGTCACGCCCGCGGCGCGCGCCGCCGCCACGATCTCCGCATCGGTGCCGGGCGTGCTGTCGAGGTGCGTATGGCTGTCGATCAACGCGCGCCCGGCTCGCTCACTGGAGCTTGGGGAACAGCTGCGGCAGCTCCCCGACCGTGCGGCCGCCGGCACGCGCACCAAAGCTCGCCGACTCCAGCGCGAGCCCGTCCTCCCCCAGCGCCGATAGCAGCTTGGCCGCCGTCTCGGGCATGTAGGGGTGCAGCAACACCGTTACCACGCGGATGCCCTCGGCGAGCGAGCGCAGCGTCGTGTCGAGCGCCGCCGCCTGCGAGTCGTCCTTGGCCAGCCGCCAGGGAGCACGCTCCTCGACGTAGCGGTTGAGCCGCCGCACCCGCTGCCAGATCCGCTCCAGAGCCTGCGTGATCTCCGCCCGGTCGAGCAGCGCCGAGACCTCGTCCACCAGGCCCTCGAAGTCCCCCGAGAGCGCCGCGTCGACGTCGACGTCGGGCACCCTGCCGGCGCGATAGCGGCCGATCATCGCCAGCGTCCGGCTCGCGAGGTTGCCGTAGTCGTTGGCCAGCTCGGACTCGTAGCGCTCGCCGAACGTGGTCGTCGAGACGCCTCCGTCCTGTCCGAAGGAGACCTCGCGGAAGCAGTAGTAGCGGAGCGCGTCCGTCCCGAAGGCGTCCATCACCTCGAACGGGTCGAGCACGTTCCCGAGCGACTTGGACATCTTGCTCTCGCCGCCCGCCGCGTCGCGCATCAGGAGGTAGCCGTGGATCAGCTCGCGCCGCGGCAGCGGCAGACCGGCGGCCATCAGCAGCGCGGGCCAGAAGACGGCGTGGAACTTGAGGATGTCCTTGCCGAGGATGTGCAGGCTGGCGGGCCAGAAGCGGTCCGTCAGGTCCTCGCCGTCGCGCGCGAAGGACAGCGCCGTGTAGTAGTTGAGCAGCGCGTCGAACCAGACGTAGAAGACGTGCGCCGGGTCCCACGGAACCTCCACCCCCCAGGTCAGCTTCGCGCGCGACAGCGACACGTCCTGCAGGCCGCCGTTGATGAACGCCAGCGCCTCGTTGTAGCGCGAGCGCGGCGCGACGAAGTCGGGCTGTTGCGCGTAGAGCTCCTTCAGCGGCTGCTCGAAGGACGAGAGCCGGAAGAACCAGTTCTCCTCGTGCTCGCGGTCGAGCGGCGTGCCGACGTGGATCAGGCAGGTGTTGCCCTCGCCGATCTCGCCCTCGGACTTGAAATCCGCGCACTTGGGGCAATAGAGGCCCTCGTACAGGTCCTTGTAGACGTGCCCGTTGTCGTGCACGCGCTGCATGACCTCCTGGACGCGCCGCTTGTGCCGCGGGTCCGAGGTCCGGATGAAGAAGTCGTTGGACACGTTGATGCGCGGCAGCAGGTCGAGGAAGCGCTGGGCGTTGCGGTCGGCGAGCTCCTTCGGCGTGATGCCCTGGCTCTCGGCCACGCGCGCGACCGGCTCTCCGTGCTCGTCGGTACCGGTGAGGAAGAACACGTCCTCGCCGCGCTGGCGGTGGTGACGTGCCAGGATGTCGGCGCCGATCGTCGTGTACGCGTGACCCAGGTGCGGCGCGGCATTCACGTAATAGATGGGGGTCGTCACGTAGAAGGCCATCGCGGGCGTCAGAGGCTAGCGGCGGCTCGAGAATCAGCGGGTAGCCGGCCGGGCGCTGTGCAGGCTGAAGCGCCGGCGGCGGCGGATCGCGATCGTCCGGGACCCGGCGACGCCGCAGGCCAGCAGCGTGAGGCCGACCCACACCGGCCACGGGGCGGGCGCCCGGGCTCCGCTGACGGAGCCCGTCACCCGCGCAGGCGAACGCCACGCCGCTCTCGGACGCGGCGCAGGCACCGGCCGGGCGGCCGGCGGTGGCGCGCCGCGCGGCAGCGCCGGCCGCGGCGATGGCATGAACGGGTGAGCGGAACCGGCCAGCAGCGCCAGCGGGTCCTCGTAGCCGAAGTGGTCGCCCTCGCGCCGCACGCCCACGTGGAGGCCGCCGTGGCCATGCGCGACAACGCCGAGCGGAGCGCCGGCGGCGACTCCGTCACCCGCACGGACGGCGACCTCCGCGAGCGGCAGGTAGCTCACGCGCCGCCT
>DASQMT010000183.1:0-3626 GCA_035645355.1 Solirubrobacteraceae bacterium
CAGTGCGGTGAAGATGCCGCGCACGACCGGCGAGGTCTTGAACGCACGGTGCGTGAGCATCCGGTGAAAGCCGACCGTGATGCCGAGTCCGGTCAGCACGTACATGATCAGGAACACGAAGATGTCGTTCCATCCCAGCCATTGGCCCCATACCTGCCAACCGACGATCAGCAGGCACAGGACCGGCACGACCGTCACCGCGCCGGTGATGATCCGGTCACGTGTCTCGTTCTCGCAGGGCTCGATGTCATCGATGCCCGGAGCTTCTCTTTCTACAACAGTTGTCATCTCGGCCGGGCACGGTAGCGCGAGAGCGCCCGTCGGCGCGCTAAACTTGATGTCCGGGTGACGACCTGTCGCCCGTGAGGTTCTTGTCCTTGAAGGCGCTCCGATGGCGCGGTTGGGGTCAGTCGAATCTCCCCACTGCAGAACGCGGCACTCCCCGAAGCGCCGCGAGAAGGAGCTCCTCCCGATGTCCCCTAGTTTCGCCGATCTCGGCGTATCCGAGGCCGTGGCGGCCGTGCTGGCCCAGCGCGGCATAGAGACGCCGTTCGCCGTCCAGTCGATGGTCGTGCCCGACGTGCTCGAAGGGCACGACGTGCTCGTCAAGTCACCCACCGGCTCAGGCAAGACCTTCGCCTTCGGCCTCCCGATGGCCGACCTGATCGATCCCGACGGCGCCTGGCCGTCCGCCCTGGTGCTCGCGCCGACGCGCGAGCTCGCGGCGCAGATCGTCGACGAGCTGGCCGGCGTGATGCACGCCCGCGGTCTCAAGATCACCGCCGTCTACGGCGGCGTCGGCATCCACAGCCAGGCCAAGCAGGCGGGCCGCTCGCACGTCCTCGTCGCCACCCCGGGGCGGCTGCTCGACCTGATCGAGCGCGGCGCTGTCAGGCTCGACGAGATCGAGCTGCTGGTCCTCGACGAGGCCGACCGGATGCTCGACATGGGCTTCAAGCCGGTCGTCGACCGGATCGTGCGGATGACGCCGGACGACCGCCAGACGCTGCTCTTCTCCGCGACGCTCGAGGGCGAGGTCGGCCGCATCGCCGCCGCCTACACCGACCGTCCGCGCCGGCACGAGCACCAGCCGGGGCCGGAGAACATCGGCCACATGGAGCACCGCTTCCGCCGCGTCGCGCACGAGGCCAAGGTCTCGGCGCTCGTGCACGAGCTCGGCGACCCCAAGCGCGGCCTGACGCTCGTCTTCGTCCGGACCAAACGTGGCGCCGACCGGCTCGTCAAGCGGCTCGGCTCGCACGACGTGCGCGCCATCGCGATGCACGGCGACAAGTCGCAGTCCCAGCGCGAGAAGGCGCTCGCGCGCTTCGAGTCGGGGCATGTGACCACGCTCGTCGCGACCGACGTAGCGGCGCGCGGTATCGACGTCGCCGGCATCACACACGTCATCAACTACGACGCCCCGGAGGCGCGCGAGGACTACGTCCACCGCACCGGCCGGACCGCGCGTGCGGGCGCCAGCGGCGTCGGGATCACGTTCGTGCTCGACGACCAGGCACGCGACGTCGCGAAGCTGGCGGGCGAGCTGGGGCTGGAGCACGGCCTCGGCGTCGAGGTCCGGCCCGCGTCGCGGCAGAACGGCGGCGGGCGCCCGGCGGCGGGGGCGGTCAAGTCCTACCGCCCGCGCGGACGGTCGCGCGGCGGGCGTTAGAGCTTCGGGCTGCTCGCGGCGTTCGCGAACGTCAACTGCAGCATCAAGGGGAAGGTTCGAGGCGGAGTGGCGGTCAACGCTGCACGCGTCGCGGTGGTGCGGGTGCGTGCGGCGTTGGCGGCGGTGGGCGCCGGGAACGCTGCACGCCTTGTGCTGACGCGGGTCCGTGCGGCGTTGCCGGCGGCGGCCCCTCGACGGAAGTTGTCTCCGCTCGCCCCTGAGCGGAGCTACGTTGGCGGTGCGCCTCTTCAGCGTCTCGGACTTCGGGGTCAAGGCGAGCGCGCTCGAGAGCCTGGCGGGCGAGGGCTGGGTTGCGTTTCCGCATCCGCCCGACTCCGAGCTTCCCGTCGGCAGCCCGAAGCCGATCGCGCGCTAGAGACGCTTCCGCAGCATCCCGAAGACGCCGCGCGCGACCTTCTTCTGCAGCGCCTTGCCCTCGCGCGAGGAGAGGAAGTCGCCGAGCGCGTCCGTGCCGCTCGGCGCCGGCGCGCGGCGCGGCTCCGGGCGCCTGCGCGGCAGCGGCACGTGCTCCATCGGCGCGGCGGTCGCCTCAAGGCGCGTCGCGAGCAGCTCGTGGGCGCTCTGCGCGTCGACGCGCTCGCCGTACTTCGCCCACAGCGCGGAAGTGCGAGCGGCGCCCGCGACGTCGCCGGCCGGCTCCATGCGCGACGCGGGCGCGAGCATGCGCGTGTGCACGACCGGGGTCGGCACGCCTTGCTCGGACAGCAGCGTGACCGCGGCCTCGCCGATCCCGACCGAGGTCAGCAGCGTCTCGACGTCGTAGAAGTCTGAGCGCGGGTAGGTCGAGACGGTCGCGCGCAGCCGCTTGGCGTCCGCCGGGGTGAACGCGCGCAAGGTGTGCTGCACGCGCAGGCCGAGCTGTGCCAGCACCGCGTCGGAGAGGTCGGTCGGCTGCTGGGTCACGAAGAAGACGCCGACGCCCTTGGAGCGGATCAGCCGCACGGTGCGCGCGAGCGAATCAAGGAACGCGTCGGTCGCGTCGGCGAACAGCAGGTGCGCCTCGTCGAGGAACACCACGAGCTTCGGCTTGGGCAGGTCGCCGGCCTCGGGCAGCGCCTCGAACAGCTCGGCGACGAGCCACATGAGCGCCGTGGACCAGAGCGCCGGCTTCTCCTGAACCGCGGCCAGCTCGACGCAGGACACGACGCCGCGCCCGTCGGGCGCGAGCCGCAGCAGGTCAGCGACGTCGAACTGCGGCTCGCCGAAGAACTCGCTGCCGCCGCCGGTCTCGAGGCCGAGCAGCGAGCGCAGCAGCACGCCGACGGTGGCGGACGACAGCCCGCCGATGCCCTCGAGCTCGGGCTTGCCGGCGTCGGAATCGAGGAACTTCAGCAGCGCCCGCAGGTCCGCGAGGTCGAGCAGCGGCAGGCCCTTGCCGTCGGCGTAGTGGAAGACGAGCGCGAGGCTCGCCTCCTGCGTCTCGTTCGCGCCGAGCACCTTGGCGAGCAGCTGCGGGCCGAAGTCGGAGACGGTCGCGCGCAGCGGGACGCCAGGCCCGAGGCCGCCGAGCGCGAGGAACTCGACCGGGAACGCCTCGGGCGCGAACGGCAGCCCGAGCTCGGCCATCCGGCGCTGCGCCGCGCCGCCGGGCGCCGCTGCGGCCGCGAGCCCCGAGACGTCGCCCTTGACGTCGGCGACGAGCGACGGCACGCCGGCGCGCGAAAGCTGCTCGCAGATCAGCTGCAGCGTCTTGGTCTTGCCGGTGCCCGTGGCGCCCGCGATCAGGCCGTGACGGTTCATGGTCGCCAACGGCACGCGCACGGCGGCGGCGGCGTGCAGCTCACCCTCACGGACAGCGCGACCCAGGTCGATCGCGTCGCCCTCCGTCGCGTAGGCGGCTGTGATCGCCGCGGCGAAGTCCGTCATCCGGTCGCGGCGCGCACGCGCCGTGCGGCCTTCGTGCGCGAGACCTTGTCGAGCGCCACCTTGCGCA
>DASQMT010000184.1:0-4796 GCA_035645355.1 Solirubrobacteraceae bacterium
GCCTCGCGCGACGCCGCCAGCAGCGCCTCGTCCTCGCAGGTCGGGTCCGGGATCGCGTAGGACGCGTCGCGGTGCATCCGCATCACGTTGTTGTGCGCCTCCCGGTTCTCGACGTAGCGGTCGTAGGGGCCGATCGCGGCGGCGATCTTCGCCGACTGCAGGTAGCCGCGGCCCGTCATGAGCGCCGTGATCGACGCCGCGAAGCCGCGCCCCGCGTCGGAGTCGTAGGCGAGCCCGTTCGACATCAGATAGGCGCCGAGGTTGGCGTAGCCGAGCCCGAGCTGCCGGAAGGCGCGCGCATTGCGAGCGATCTCCTCGGTCGGGTAGCTCGACGGCCCGACCAGGATCTCCTGCGCCAGGAACATGATGTCGACCGTGTGGTTGAAGCGCTCGACGTCGAGCGTGCCGTCGGGGCGGCGGAACTTCATCAGGTTGAGCGACGCCAGGTTGCACGCCGAGTCGTCGACGCTCATGTACTCGGAGCAGGGGTTGGACGCGTTGATCCGCCCCGAGATCGGCGTCGTGTGCCACTGGTTGATCGTCGTGTCGTACTGCACGCCCGGATCTGCGCAGCGCCAGGCGGCCTCGGCGATCTCGCGCATCAGCTCGCGCGCCGGCATCGTCTCGGTCGGCTGACCGGTGGTGCGCGCAATCAGCTGCCACTCGGCGTCGTCAGCGACCGCGTGCATGAAGTCGTCCGTGAGCCGCACCGAGTTGTTGGCGTTCTGGTACTGGATCGACTGGAAGCCGTCGCCGTCGATCGACATGTCAAAGCCGGCGTCGCGCAGCGCGGCGGCCTTGTCCTCCTCCTTCGCCTTGCACCAGATGAAGTCGCGGATGTCGGGGTGGTCGACGTCGAGCACGACCATCTTCGCCGCGCGGCGCGTCTTGCCGCCCGACTTGATCGTGCCGGCCCAGGCGTCCGCGCCGCGCATGAAGGAAACCGGGCCGGACGCGGTGCCGCCCTTGGACAGCGGCTCCATCGAGCCGCGGATGTTGGAGAGGTTGATGCCCGCGCCCGAGCCGCCGCGGAAGATCTTGCCCTCCTTGGTGTTCCAGTCCAGGATCGACTCGATCGTGTCGTCGACCGACAGGATGAAGCAGTTGTGGACAGCGACGTTGTTGGTCAGGTACTCGCCCGATTCGGTCTGGATGTCGTAGACGTCCATCGCTCCGACCGGCTCGATGGCGACGATCTCCTCCTCGCGGAGGTCGGGGCAGTGCTTCGGGTTGCGAAGGCTCAGTGACTCGAGCAACCGCTGCTGCTTGGGCTTGCTCACGAAGCCGATCAGCTCGGCGAAGCGGGCACGCTCGGAGCCGATCGAGATGGCGAGCTCGTGGAGGTCGTGCCGGTCGACACGCGGCTCGACCTTGTGCGTCCGACGCGAGTAGATGCCTAGGACGCCGAGCAGAACCTGGACGTCTTCGGTCCAGCGCTCTCCGATGACCGCGAAGCCGATGCGGGCGTTCTCGCAGCCGCGGTCACGCCGCAGGGTGATGTAGCCGTCCGCCTGGAAGATGCTGCGCAGGTAGGCCGAGATCACGTCGTGTGACGCCGTCCACAGGCGCTCGGGCACGCGGATCTCGGTACCGCGGGCGAGCAGCTGCCAGCGCTCGACGAAGTCGCGCAGCGCCTCGCCGTAGAGGCGGATCCGCTCCACCGGCACGGCGGCCGTGTCCGCCGGGCGGAAATGGCGGTGGACATCGGGTAGCGCCAAGTCGAGGTTCTCGAGCACCCATGCGCGCTCCTCCTCACCGGAGGTGAGGAACTCGATCGTCAGCGAACGGTTCGTTCCGTGCGCGTACTGTCCGACGAAGCCGTCCGCCTGCAGCCAGCCGGCGAGCGCCGCTTCGGCGACCTCGATCGGATCGGCCGCCGTTTCGGGCTCGCCGTCCTGCGCACCGGCGCCGGCCGCAACCAGCGCCGGCTCCGCGACCTTGGCGCGATGCGGGTGCAGATGCATCCGCATGCCCGCCTCCAGCTCGTCGACACGCATCCACGACGGCGCCGTCCGACGCGCGGACACGGCCTTCACGACATGGTCGGCGGTCGCCTCGACGAAGCTGCCGTTGCGCAGCCGCACGCGCCAGACCGGCTTGACGCCGTTGTGCTTGACGGCCACGACGCGGGTCACGCCCGCTGCGTCATAGACCTCGCGGCCGACCTCGCCGTTCATCACGATGTCGCCGATCGGGACCATCCCCTCGGGCGTGGAGATCAGCGCGCCGTACGGCTGGCACGCCGAGCATTGAGGGTTCTCCTCGAAACCCACGTTGAACCACACGGGCGAATTGAACGCCGCGAGCTGGTGCAGCAGGATGTGGGTCAGCTCCGCCTCGAAGCCGTCGCCGTCCTCGATCGACGCGAAGTAGCCCCGCTGGCGGCCCCAGTCGGCGATCGTGCCGGCGACGCGCGCGACCATCTGCTTGACCGAGCGCTCGCGGGCGGGCGAGTCGAGCTGCCCGCGAAAGTACTTCTGGGCGACGATGTTGGTCGCGTTCTGCGACCAGGTCGACGGAAACTCGACGCCCTTCTGCTCGAAGACCGAGCCGATGCGCGCGTCGCGCAACTCCCAGTCGACGGCCTCGAAGGGATGCACGCCGGGCTGGGTGAACAGACGTCGCACGCTCAGCGCCTCGCCGGCGCGAGCTCCGTTGCCTATGGCGGTCTGCGGGGTCTGTTGCTCCATCAGCTGGGTGGCTCCTTCAAGTCTGTCCGCCTGGCGCGCCGGGAGCACGGCGAGGCGGGTTTGCGGGGTTGGTGAGTGTCCGCCTCGGTGCGGACGGAATGCGGCGTGCACGCCGCAAGCTGCGCGCTTTACCGGCCGAGGCGGATCCAATCGGCGAAGTCGCCCCAGGTGCCGCCGGCGCGGAACGCCGCCTCGCGCAGCGCGCGCCGTGGCGCGGCGAGCCGCGCTTCGGCCCAGCCGAGCCTCCCCGCCGCCGCGAGCACCAGCGCGAGCAGCGCCAGCAGCGCGAAGAGCCCCGCCAGCGCGAGCAGCGACAGCGGCAGCCTGTCGTCCGTGTTCAGGTAGGCCGGCTCGGGTGCCACGGCCGCACCCGACGGCTCGGCCGGCGCCGCGGGCGTCGCGGCCGGCGGGACCGGCGTCAGCTCGGGGTCGAGCGGCTTGACGTCATCGGCGCCTGGAGGCGCGGAACTGCCGCCGCCGCCGCCACCACCGCCACCGCCGCCTCCACCGCCATCCGAGTCGAGCGGATCGACAGGCGTCGGCACGGCCGTCGGCACCGCGGTCGGCACGGCCGTCGGCACCGCGGTGGGGACGGGGGTCGGAACCGGGGTCGGCTCGGGCTCCACGCAGTCGCCGTCATCGTGCTGCTCGATCGCCGCCTCGAGCGCGGGACGCAGGTCGGGAGTCTCGGCATCGGCCAGCGGGTCGAGCAGCCTGAGCACGCGCTTCAGCGCGCGCCGCTTGTGATCGCACGCGTCGATCACTCCGTCGCGGCGGTAATCGCGGTAGACCCTTCGCTCCGCGTCCGAGCGCTCGGGCACGGGCGTGGGCGTCGGTGTCGGTGTCGGTGTGACGGTCGGGACCGGCGTCGGGGTGGGCGTCGGATCCTGTGCGAGCGCCGGCGCCACCAGGACCACGAACGCGACCGCGAGGGCCGCTGGCAGGCGCATATGCACCCCCACCATTCTACGATGCGCGGCCCATGCGGATGCTCGTCACGGGCGGCGCCGGCTACATCGGCTCGGTGGTCGCGAAACAGCTGCTCGCGGCGGGCCACGAGGTCGTCGTGCTCGACGATCTGTCGCGTGGGCACGCCGCTGCGCTGCCGTCCGGCGCCGCCCACGCGAACGTCTCGCTGCTCGATCGCGACGCGCTGGAGGAGCCGCTGCGCGACGTCGCCGGCGTGCTGCACTTCGCCGCGCTGGCGCTCGTCGCGGAGTCGGTCGAGCACCCCGAGCGCTACTGGCGCAACAACGTCGTGGGCACCCTCAACCTGCTCGACGCGATGCGCTCCCAGGGCGTCCGCCGGCTCGTCTTCTCCTCCACCTGCGCGACCTACGGCGAGCCTGAGAACGTCCCGATCTCCGAGGACGAGCCGACCGCGCCCGTGAACTCCTACGGCGCATCGAAGCTCGCGGTCGACCTGATGATCCGCGACGAGTGCCGCGCGCACGGGCTGGCGGCCGCCTCGCTGCGCTACTTCAACGTGGCGGGGGCGAGCGGTGAGCTGGGCGAGCACCACGAGCCGGAGACGCACCTGATTCCGCTCGTGCTCCAGGCCGCCGCCGGCACGCGCCAGCACGTGAAGGTGTTCGGCACGGACTACCCGACGCGCGACGGCACCGCCGTGCGCGACTACATCCACGTCGAGGATCTCGGCGAGGCGCACCTGCTGGCGCTGGATGCGCTCGAGCCGGGAACGCACCGGATCCTCAACCTCGGCACGGGCGACGGCTACACGGTGCGCGAGGTGATCGAGACGGCGCGGCGCGTGACCGGCCGCGAGATCCCCGTGCGGGAGGAGGGCCGCCGACCGGGCGACCCGCCCGAGCTCGTGGCCGCCAACGCGCGCGCCCGCGAGCAGCTCGGCTGGACGCCACGGCGCGGGCTGGACGAGATGATCGGCGACGCATGGGCCTGGCACCAGGCCCACCCAGGCGGCTACGAGGGCACCTAGCGCCCGAGCAGCGGCTCGAGCGCGAGCAGGCAGTCCGCCAGCACCGCCCGCGGCTCCTGCTCGGCGTCGATCACCGCAAAGCGATCGGGCTCCGCAGCAGCCAGCTCGTCGTAGGCGGCGCCGATCGCCTCGAAGAAAGCGAGCTGCTC
>DASQMT010000185.1:0-15192 GCA_035645355.1 Solirubrobacteraceae bacterium
GCTCGGACCGCGTGCGCGCCGCCAGCTCGCCCAGCAGCCGGACGAGTTGCGGCTCGCCGTGCAGGCGTACGCCGCTGTGACGCACGAGGTGGCCGAGCATCGCGATGCTCTGGATGTGATCGCCGATGTTGGCCGACGCGCGCTTCATCCCCGGGTGGCCGTAGTCCATGATCGCGACGGTCCGCCGCCCGCCGGCGGGCGGCGGCGCCGTCGGCGAGTTCGCGTCGGCAGCGATCCACGGCGCCAGCGAGTCGCGCGCCGCCGCCAGCGGCGAGTCGTCGCCCACGCGCCCGTCGAAGACCGCGAACACCGCGCGGGCGAGCTCCTGATCGCCGTAGCCGAAGACCGCGACCAGGATCTCGTACCAGCTCTCGGCCGGGACGCTCGCCGGATCCTCGGTGACCAGCAGCCGGACCTCCCGCAGCGTCTCTGCCGGAGCCGTCGCCAGGCCGGAGCGGACGTGCTGCGCCGGCGCGCGCCGCGCCCAGTCCTCGCGCGCCCGGCGCGCCCGCCGCGCCCTAAGCACGGATGACGTGCAGCTTCGCCCGCTGCTCGAGCCGGAAGCCGTCGCGGCCGGCGAAGTACTCGTCGACCGCGTCGCGGCAGTCCGACCACTTGTTGTAGTCGTCGAGCACGATCCGGCCACCGGGCACCAGCAGCGGCGCGATCCGCTCCAGGCAGGTCATCGTCGACTCGTACCAGTCGCCGTCGAGGTGCGCGAACGCGACCGGCTCGTCGAGCTCGATCGTGTCCTCGAAAAGCCCCTGGATCAGCTCGACGTTGTGCGCCTCGACCGGGACGCCGAGCCGGCTGAACGACTCGGTCACCTCCTGGTAGAGGTCGTCGCGGTAGCCGTAGTAGGTGTCGCCTCCGACCCCGCGGGCCGCGCCACCCGCAATCGTCTCGTAGCGCTCGTGCACGTCCTCGCCGTCGCGCTCGCCAGGCGGTGGGATCATCCCGAAGACGTCGTAGACCTTCATCGGCCGCGTGGGCGCCTTCGCGGCGGCGAGCACGATCGCCGAGCCGCCGCGCGCGGTGCCCGCCTCGATGACCAGCCCCTCGCGGCGGTCCCGCTCGAGCTCGATCACCAGCGCGGCGAGCTCGCGCAGGTTGTGCTCCCTCAGGTAGGTCAGGTGCTCGGCGCGCGCCTGCGCGATCACCTGCTCGACGTGCGCGGGCAGCTCGGGCGCGAGCAGCAGGCGCGTGCGCCGCAGCTCCGCACGTGTCCTGCGCAGCTTGCGCCGGGTCGCCTCGAGCTCGGCCTCCAGCTCCGCAACGCCCGGCCCGGCGAGCCGGCGGCGGACGTGCCGAGCGGCGCCGCGCGCGCGCTGGAGGTACGAGCTGGCCATGCGATCAGAGACTACGAGGCGCTCGTGTCGTCGAGCCGTTGCAGCAGCTCGTGGGCCGCGAGCTCGATCGCCTTGTGGCGCCATTCGGCGGCCCGGAAGTGGCATGCGATCAGGCCCTTGCGGTGGATGCGGCGGAAGTCGCCGAAGACGAACGCATAGCGTGCCTTCGTGTGGTCGGTCGCGCCCTCCGTGAGTCCGAGATGCCACTCCGCGTACTCGTCCCACGAGTGCGACCCGAGGAACGTGTTCTCGTCGTCGGCGCTCGGCTGCGACTCGCTCCAGTCGCTGTCGAGCACGTACTGGCGGGCGTCGATCAGCCGCTTCGCCTTCGCCATCGCCTGCTCGTTGAGCGTGTAGGACGCCATCACTCCGCCCCGGCAGCGGGCGGCGACGCCAGCACGAACGGCTCGCCGCGGTGCATCAGCCGGGCGGCGAGGCCCAGCGACGCGAGCAGCGCCACCGTGCCGAGCGTGATCTGAACACTCACGAGCCCCTCCTTCGACCAGTACACGTCCTCGAGCTCGAGCAGCAGGGCGGCCTCGTCGAACACCAGCGCGACGCCGCCGCCGAACGGAACCGCGAGCCACTTGTCCAGGTTCTCGTGGCGGAGTCCGATCGAGAGGCCCCCGGCGCTGAACGCGATCAGGATGCCCGGGACGAAGTGGTGGATGTGCCGCCTGCCGATCACCAGATTGCCGAACGGGCCGAAGCCGCGCCTGATCAGGTAGGTGATCGCGCGTGTGGCCGCAAACGTCACCACGAAGCTGACGAGCACGTTGAAGAGGGCGTTCTCGCGCGCGGACCCGGCGTGGTAACCCTCGCGGATCACGGCCACGGTCTCCCGCGTCGCCGCGCGCCCCGCTTCGACATAGTCGCCCTGCTGCGCGGACGACCGCGCGGATCCGCGCCGCCAGACATGCTGCAGCTCGACGGCGCCGAGCACGCCCGCGGAGGCCAGTGCGAGCGCTCCGAGGATCTCCGTGCGTCGTCTCGAGACGACTCTTGACAGCGCCGGCAGGGCCACGCCGCAAGTATGGCCGCCCGGCGCTATTCGGCGGGCACGAGCGCCGCGGCCACATCCTCGCGCGAGCCGAAGAGGATCAGCAGGTCGGCGATGCCGGCCACCTCGAACAGGCGCCGGACCGGCCCTGGCGGGCAGACGACGGCGAGCTGACGATCCTCGCGCCCGAGCATGGCGCGCGCGCGCAACAGCACGCTCAGACCGGCGGAGTCGACGAACTCGACGTCGCACAGGTCGATCACGAACGCGCCCGTGCTCTCGCGGATCGCCGCGTCGAGTGCGGCCACGAGCGCCGGGACGGAGTCGACGTCGACCTCGCCGTGGACGGCGACGCCCGGCGCACCGCGCAACCGGGTGTCCTTGATGCCGAACGCCTGGGGCACTTGACCGTTCACCATGGTTCCGCCCGTCTCCTTTCGGGTGGGTGCAAAGTCGCAGGGCCAAGGTAAGCCCCGTCCACACAGCGGCTCAGCGAACCGGTCGGCGCGGCGACGTCCGCGCGCAGACATGCGAGAGAGAGCGCAGGTCTGGGTAGATGGGCCGTGTGACCGACGACGCGAAGCAGGTGATCAGCATCGTCGACGCTGATCCCGACCTCGCCGACCTGCTCGACGCGGCCGAGCTCGAGCGTGCCCGCCATCAGGCGCTCACGCGCGTCCAGCGCCTGTCCCCCGGCGAGTGGGACGCGTCGGCCGCGCTCGAGCCGGCCGCACACCACCGCGGCTTCCTGATCATCGACGGGCTGCTCAGCCGCACCGTCGACGTGCTCGGCCGGCGTTGCGTCGAGCTCGTCGGCAACGGCGACGTGATGCGCCCCTGGCAGTGGGATGACGAGGGCTCGCACGTGCAGGCCGAGGTCGGCTGGACGATCCTCGAGCCGAGTCGGCTCGCCGTGCTCGACCATGGGCTCGTCTCCCGTCTCGTTCCCTGGCCGCAGCTCGGTCTGGAGCTGTTCAACCGTGGCACGCGACGCGCGCATCACCTCGCCGTCGCGCTGGCGATAGCGCATCACCAGCGCGTGGACGACCGCCTGCTGCTCACGCTCTGGCACCTAGCCGAGCGCTGGGGCCGGGTCCACAGCGACGGCATCGTCGTGCCGCTCCCGCTCGGCCACCAGCGGCTGGCGGACCTGATCGGCGCCCGGCGCCAGTCCGTCACCACCGCGATGGGCGTGTTGAGGCGCTCAGGCGCGATCAGTCGCCGGGACACCGGCCACTGGCTGCTCCACGGCGCCCCGCCCGAGCAGCTGCGCCACCACAAGCTGATCGCCGCGATGACCTGAGCTCACGGCCCGGCGAGGTGCGCGAGCGCCAACGCGAGCACCTCCTCCGGGGCCTCCTCGGGCAGGAAGTGCCCGGCGGCCGGGATGCGTTCGACGCGCAGGTTGCGGCTCGGCCCTGGCTCGAGCACCCGCCGCAGCGGGCTCTCCTCCCCCATCGCGAGCAGCGCCGGGACCCCCAGATCGCCGGGCGAGTACCCGTCCCGCAGCAGCGCCGGCAGCTCGCGCGTGAGGAACGTGCGGTAGCAGGCGGCGCTCGCCTGCGCGCGGGCGGGATCGCGCAGCACGCGCGCGTAGCTGTCGAGCTCGGTGTCGCGCCAGCGCATCGCGGAGCCGCTGCCGGCACGGATGAAGCGCCGGATGAACGCGTTGCCGGACGTCATCGACAAGGGCCCGAGCACCGGTGACGCCAGCAGCGCCTGGTAGGCCCCGATCAACGGGATGGCGAGGTGGCGCGGCCGGGGCCGGTCGAGCCACGGTGGCGCCACGTCGAGGCACACGATTCGCTCGATCCGCTCCGGATGCTCGAGCGCCAGCAGGAACGCGGTGTAGCCGCCCCAGTCGTGGCCGACGATGCTGACCCGGTCGAGACGCTCGGCATCCATGAGCGCGAGGATGTCGGCGGCGAACGTCGCCTTGGCGTAGGCGTCCTCCGGAGCGTCGGACCAGCCCCAGCCGCGCAGGTCGGGCGCGATCACGCGGTAGCCGGCCGCCAACCGCGGAATCATGTGACGCCAGCACCACCAGTGTTGAGGCCAGCCGTGCAACAGCAGCAGAGGCGTCCCCGCGCCCGCCTCGGCGACGTGCAGCCGCACGCCGCCGACGGTCACGTGACGGTGGCCGACGCCGGCCACCGGCGGGAGTTCGGTCAGCCTCATCCGAAGCGCTCCGGTCGCCCGTCAGAGAACGGTGGTCTGGGGTAGCAGGTCATACGGCTGGTTGCCTTGCCACTCCAGCAGCACGGCCGTGGCATCGTCGCGCAGATCGGCCGCTTCGCGGCCGAGCAAGGCATGGCGAAGGCGGCGCAGCGTCTCGGGCGCCGTCTGGCCCCCGTTCGCCTCGCGCTCGATGAACTGGCTCAGCCGCTCGATCGTGAACGGCTCGCCGTCGGTGTCGCGCGCATCCGTGAGCCCGTCGGTGTAGAGCAGCAGCAGGTCGCCCGGCTCGAGCGACTCGTCGGCGATCGTCGGGCCCCGGCCGGGGACGTCGACGCCCAGCGGCGGAGCGGGCTCCACGCCGAGGATCCGCGCCCGGCGCCCACCGCGGATGAGCAGTGGCGGCGGGTGTCCGGCGCTGATCATGCGCAGCCGGCCCGAGTCGAGGTCGAGCTGGGCGATCAGGGCCGTCACGAAACGGCTCTCGGGGAACTGCTTTCCGACCGCCTCGTGCATCGCAGCGTAGGTCTCGAGCAGGTCGCTGCCGGCGCGGCGGCTGCAGCGGTATGCCGACAGCGCGAACGCCGCTACCCCGGCCGCCGCCAGCCCATGTCCCATCGCGTCGAACACCCCGACGTGCAGCACGCGGTCGTTGAGCGCGTAGTCCAGCGTGTCACCGCCGTTGTCGTAGCAGGGCTCCAGCATCGCCGCGAGCGCGAGCCCCTCCGTCGCGAAGACGAGCGGCGGGACCAGCCCCCACAGCAACTCGGAGGCGATCGTCATCGGCTCTCGACGGCGGATCAGCTCGAACGCGTCACCGTAAGCCGCCTTCGTCACGACGAGCACGGCCACCAGGTGCGCATAGCGCTCGCAGACCGCGACCAACCGCTCGGACAAGGCTCCCTCCCGGAACGACATGCCCAGCACGCCGATCCGCTCCGTCCCGTCGAGCAATGGCAGCCAGAGCCGCTCAAGGCCGTCCCCCTGGGTGCGCAGGATCGTGGTGGAGCTGAATGCGCGCCCGGCCACGGTCCCGGCGACCGAGAGCGCTTCGCCAGGATCCGCCGCATGCGCCGGCGCCGGCACGAGCGCGCTCTGCTCGTAGTCGATCAGGTACAGCACGACGTCAGCCGCGCCGATGCTCTTCGCCTGCTGGGCGATCACCGCCGCGAGGTCCGACGGCGCGCTCAGGTGCGTTCGACGTAGGAGCCCGCTGAGAAGCTCCAGCACCATCTTGTCGGCAGGCACGCTGTCCCGCTTACCCGCTGCAGCCGCGGGCAAGCCGTCCCCACGGGGAGCGCTCAGTCCGCCAGCATCCCGCTCGTGCCGCTCAACTCGAGCATCCGCCGGACGGGCGCGGATGGGCTCACCAGGGCGAACTCGATTCCGAGCTCCCGGCTGCGGTCGCGGATCGCCAGCAGCGCGCCGAGTCCGGCCGAGTCGACGAACGTGACGGCGGCGAGGTCGACCACCAACCGGTCGGCGCCGGGACGCGCCAGCAACCGATCGGCCTCGGGCTCGATCCTGAACGCGGCTGCCATGTCCAGCTCGCCGGTGAGCGCGAGCCGCACTACACGCGGGGCGCGGAGGGCTTCGGGGTCGTCCGGATCGCTCGACACGGTCCGCAAGAGATGCCCAACCCAGCGCGGTTGCATGCGATCCGACCACGCCGGAGCTCAGGGGTAGAGTGGCGTCGATGCCCGACTCCCCGGCCACCGGAGACCCGGCCGACCCGACGATCACCGCCGAGCTCGAGCAGGGCCCGCTCGCCGGCCGGCGGCTCGAGACCCAGCTCGTCGAAGGCCGCCCGCCGAAGACGCTCGACGTGCCCGCCGACGACGGGACCACCTACCGCTACTGCCTGGCGGACTGGGAACAGAGCGGGCCCTCGGCGGCCTATACGTTCCTCTACAGCGTCTGACGCTTCGCGCGCTTGCTGCTCCGCATCGTCGCGCCCGTGATCGTCGTGCTGGCTCTGCTCGGCACGCCCGCGTGTGGCGATGAGGATCTCCAAGACGCGGGCGAGCAGGCGCAACAGGAATTCAGGGAGGGCATCGAGCGCGCGCGTGACGAGTTCGAGGAGCGCCGGGCCCGCCTCGGTCAACGCATCCGGGAGGTGCTCGGCGACCTGGAGAAGGTGGTGCCGCGCGCGCAGCGCACGAGTCCCACCGTGCGCTCGCGCGGCCGGGACGAAGCGACCACGATCGACGCGTTCATGACGGAGCTGCTGCAGGACATCGACGGTTACTGGACGACCACATTCGAGGCTGCGGGACTCCCGACGCCGCAGGTGCGCTACCTCTGGATCGAGCCGGGCGCCGTGGTCCTCAGCGGTTGTGGCGAGCCGGCCGGTGACCGTGCGGCCTTCTACTGCCCGGCGGATGACACGATCTACGTCGCGCAGCAGTTCGCCGCCGACCTCTATCAGGGCGTGGCCGAGGGTCTGCCCGGCCAGTCGGCGGGCTTCGGCCGGGCGACCGGCGACTTCGCCGTCGCCTATGTGCTCGCGCACGAATACGCACACAACCTCCAGCACGAGCTCGGCGTCTTCGACAACCGCGTCGCCGCCTCGGCCAAGCCCTTCGAGCTGCAGGCGGACTGCATGGCCGGCACGTGGGCACACTCCGTCTATGAGCAGGGATTGCTGAAGCCGGAGGACCTGCAGGAAGCGACCGACGCCGCGCTCGCCCTCGGCGATTTCGACATCGGCAACGCGCAGCATCACGGGACGCCGCCCGAGCGGCGAGACGCGCTGCTCGCGGGTTTCCGCAGCGGCGAGCCCTCGATCTGCGGTCGCTTCGTGCCGGCGACAGCCTGACGGCCGGATCGGCTCTACGCGGTACTCGCGTGTGCTCAGCCGGCGAGGTGCTCGGCGGCCGAGACCGGGTCCATCTCGAGCAGCTCGGCGCCAACGGCTTCTGCCAGCGCCGGGCTTACGCCGGCGCCCGCCAGGGCCAGCCGGACAGACGCGGCCAGCGCGCGCAGCTCCTCCTCGAAGGGAGTGAGGTTGTGCGCCATCGTCGAGGAGAGCACGACGAGCTGCGGAGTCAGCGTCTCGACGGCACGCGCTACGTCGGCGAGTGGGGTGTCAGCGCCGAGGTACGTCACGCGCCAGGCACGGTTTCTCAGCGCGACCGCGAGGCCGGTCAGGCCGAGGCTGTGCTGGTCGCCCGGGGCGCAGGCGAGCACCGCCCGTGGGCCGACCCCGATCCCCCGGGCAGCCAGCAGGCCGAGCAGCCGGCTCTGCAGGAGATTCGATGCGAAGTGCTCCTGGCCGACCTCGATCTCGCCACGCTCCCATGCCTCGCCAAGTGCGCGCAGGTGCGGATAGATGATGTCGCGCATGACGCGTTCCGGTCCGAGAACGGCGAACAACCGGTCGAGCACCGCGTTGGCTTCCACGTCGTCGAACCCGGCGAGCGCCGCGGCAAGCCGGGCGCGCAAGTCATCCGACGGCGCAAGGGACGCGGTCGGCTGCCAGGCGGCGACCACGACCTCGGCCGCTTGGGCGGCCGAGAGCCCGCGTGCGAGCTGGGCCTGCATCTCGCGCACGCGCTGCTCGTCCTCGCGGGAGTACAGCCGGAATCCGCCCGGGGTCCGCAGCGGTCGCAGCAATCCGTAGCGCCGCTCCCACGCTCGCAAGCGGTCGGTACCGACGCCGAGGCGCCGGCTCAACTCGCCGATCCGTACGAGTCCCTCGGAATCCATTGGTAGAAACTACCGGTGACTGACTCTTGACAAACTCCGGTTGTACTCTGGACAATCCATATGGGCCCGGCGCCGTGAGCGCCGCGCGATCTCATGGCGGTCCGACGCAAACTTCGACGAAAACGAGCGCATCATGGCGGGCTTTGAGGAAAACCGAACCCTGCAGCTCGTCGAGCCGCTCCCCCCAGGGTGCTCGACGCGGATGCAGCGCGTGTCCTTCACCCTCTGCCGGGAGGACGCCGGCGGGCTGCCCGTGATCGCGCTGCAGGGCGAACTGGACCTGGCGACCGCCCCGCAGCTCGCCGCGGTGGTCGACTCGTTCGACCCGGGCGAGAGGATCATCGTCGATCTGCGCGGGCTGACCTTCATGGATTGCAGCGGAGTGCGCGAGCTGATGCGTGCATCAGCGGTTCTCGAAGACGGACTGCAGGTCGTCTGCGGGGGCGATGGTCCGGTCCGGCGCTTGTTCGATCTCGCGGCCGTGGAGCAGATGCTCCGCGTGTACTCCTCCCGCGCGCAGGCGCTGCACGCCCCGAGCGGTGATGGCAATGCCGCCACGCGGCTGAGCGCCGGCGCCTAGTCCCGGCGACGGTCGGCGGCCAACGTCACGGTTCGGTAGGCGCCTTCCGCGCCCATTGCGTCTACGGACAGAATCTTGACAAACTCTGGTTAGTAACTGGACGGCCGGGAAACAGAGCCGTCGACCGTCCAGGCGTTCCGCCGGCGCGATGAGCCGAGCGGAACGTGTACTTCGAGTGGGAGGAGCGCCACGATGGCCAGCCTCGAGAAGGACCGCATCCTGCAACACCGCGGGCAGGACCTCAGCGACAGCAACGGCGAGAAGATCGGCTCGATCGAGGAGATCTATCTCGACTCCGAGACCGACGCCCCCGAGTGGGCGCTGGTCAAGACCGGGATGTTCGGCAGCAAGAGCACGTTCGTGCCTCTGCGCGACGCCAGCGAGCAAGACGGCGCGCTGCGAGCTCGGTTTGACAAGGCGACCATCAAAGACGCGCCCAAGCTCGATGCTGACGGCGAGCTCTCCCAGCGCGACGAGAGCGAGCTCTACCGCTACTACGGCCTCGAGTACTCCGAGTCGCGCTCCGACAGCGGGCTGCCCGAGGGCGGGGCGTCGACGCGGCAAGCCGATCGCGGCGTAGTCGGCGACGACGTCAGCGGCCGCGAGACCGATGACGCGATGACGCGCTCAGAAGAGGAGCTGCACGTCGGCACCACCGAGCGGGAATCGGGCCGTGCGCGGCTGCGCAAGCACGTCGTGACCGAGAACGTGACCAAGACCGTGCCCGTCAAGCGCGAGGAGATCCGCGTCGAGCGCGAGCCGATCACCGACGCCAACTTCGATGCCGCGACGTCGGGCGCTGACCTTTCCGAGGAGGAGCACGAGGTCGTGCTGCACGAGGAGGAGGTCGTCGTCGACAAGCACGCCGTGCCCAAGGAGCGCGTCCGGCTGGACAAGGACACCGTGACCGAGCAGCGCCAAGTCTCCGAGCAGGTTCGCAGCGAGCAGGTCGAGCTGATCGACGCCGACGGTGAGCCCGCCGAGGGCATCGACGGCGTCCGCGGCACGGACGAAGGCATCAACCGCTAGCCATACCCCCACCCCGCGCCTGGGCGCCGGCCCGTTTCGGCCGGCGCCCGTGCGGGGCGCTCACCCGCGCCCGGATCGTGTGGACACGTCGCGACCATCCGGCGCCGCAGGCTCCGGAAGCGACTCCGATCGCCGCGGGGGCGGCACGAGCAGGGCCGCGGGTCTGCCGGCGCCTTCCGATCGGCGTGCTCCCGCGGGACCGGCCGTCCGCCGCCGTCTCGGGCCCGGGCGGAGATCGATGCCGCTGATGCCGGCGGCCAGGACCAGCGCCATGGCGCCCATGATCACGCCCGCGACGTCGTCGAGGACATAGTGCCATCCGAGGTAAATCGTGTTGACCAGCGTCACGGCGAACCAGATCCACAATCCGGCCTTCACCGATCTTCGGAGCCCTACGGCGTGAGCAGCGAGCGCGGCGGTGAAGCTCATCGAGATGTGGAGCGAGGCGAAGCCCGCAATGCTCTGCGGAGTCCCGGTCGCCGGGTCGCGCAGGAACTCGAGCCGCTGATCGAGCAGGACGCTCTGCAGGTGCGTCACCTCGGAGGCGGGAAGGTTGGCGAACGCGCTCGGGTCGGCGTACACCGGGCCTAGGGAGGGCAGCAGAAAATAGCTCGCGATACCCAGCCCCCAGTTGATCGACTGAGCTGTCGTGTACAGGAGACCGTCGTGCAGGTCGCGGGAGAAGACCAGCGCGAGGCCGATGGTGAGCGGCAGGAAGACGATGAACGCCACATACGCCGCCGAGAGAAGGTGCGTCTGGACGCCGGTACCGAGGAGGTCGTGAAGGAGCGCGGCGGGATCGTGGCCCGCGAACAAGCTGCGATCGAGATCGGCGAGCTGTCGGTCGAAGAGCTCCCCCGGCCTGAGCAGGGGAACCACGCTCTTCAAGTTGCGGTAGGCCAGGTATGACAGGTAGAAGCCGACCAAGGCGCTGCCTACGGTCAGCCCCCGGGTCACTGTCCAGCGCTCGCGACGGACGCGTCGCATCGCCGCTCGCGATGGTGGAAAGCCGCCCGAGCGGCGCCCGGCGCGCACCGCGATGTCGAGCCCGACGAGCATCACCACCCCGAAGCCCACCAGCGCCAGGTAGAGCGCGGCGACATGATCAGGGTCCCGGAGCGGCAACCCGACCGCGTCGGTCGCCAGCAGCGCTGCGACGAGGGTGACCAGGGCCACCGCCGGTCCTGCCACGCCGGCGCGCCACATCGTCCCCCTGGGCCGCGCGCCTGGATCCGTCGTCACGTCGGTCTGGCCGGTTGCACGGAAAGCCCTCGAGCGGTCCGCGGGTCCACGCCCGTCAGACCGCGGGCGAGGACGATCGCCAGCGCGCCGAGCGCCACACCCGCAAGGTCGTCGACGACGTAGTGCCACCCCAGGTAGATGGTGGCCGCTGTCGTCAAGCCGAACAGGACCCAGGCGCCGATCCGGATCGCCCGTGCCAGTCCCAGCAGATGCGCCGCGAGCGCAGCGGTGAAGAAGAACGACACGTGTAGCGATGAGAACGCCCCGATGCTCTGCGCCGTGCCGGCCACCGGGTCGCGAAGGAACTCGAGCCGCTGGTCGAGCAGGAGGTCCTGGAGTTGCGTGACGGCGGAGGTGGGGAGCTGAGCGAAGGCAGCCGGGTCCGCGTACACGGGTCCAAGGGCGGGCAACAGGTAATAGCTCACCGCTGCCAGCAGCCAGTTGATCGACTGCGCGGTCACGTAGAGAAGCCCGGACTGCAGGTTCCGCGAGAAGACGAGCGCGAAGGCGAGCGTCCCCGGTATGAAGGCGAACAAGAGCATGTAGGCGCCCGAGAGGACGTGAGCCTGGGCGCCGGTGCCGAGGAGGTCGTGCAGCAGCGCGGCGGGATCGCGGCCGCCGAACAGGCTGCGATCGAGCTCAGCCAGCTGGCGGTCGAAGAGGTCCCCCGGCCGGAGCAACGGAACCACGCTCTTGAGGTTGCGGTACGACAGGTAGGTCACGTAGAAGCTGATCAGCGAGGTGCCCACGAGGAGTCCTCGAGTGAGCGTCCACCGCTCGCGGCGGACGCTCTCGATCGCCGCGCGCGATGGCCGCAATGTGCCCGTGCGACGGCCCGCACGGACGAGCACATCGAGCCCGATCAGCACCGCGACAAGGCAGAGGACGACCACGAGACGTCCGCCGGCGACGTGGTCGGGGTCCCTCAGCGGCAATCCCGCCGCATTCGTCGTGAGCAGCGCCGCGAGGAGGGAGACCGTCGCCACCACAGGGCCCGCGACCAGCGTGCGCCGGGGCGAGGGCTGCGGGCCGCCGGCCGGGCCCGCGTGACTCCCTGCGCCCGCTTCCGGCGGGGGAAGGACGCGATGTCTCGGTGCGTATGTGTTGGAGTCGAGCGTCATCGATGCGCGCACGCTTCACGTCCGCATTGATGCACCAGGGCATGCCTGAAGCCCGTGCGGAGGCGCACGGGGCGCAACCGTTGTCTACCACGGCCGGCGGTCACTGACACTCGTCGAAAGCCATCTGCCAGAAGGCCAACTCGTACTCACTCGAGGTCCTGAAGGTCCGGCCCATCGCCTCGCGCGTCCTCGCGCCCGCGTCCGCGCCGACCCCGTCCGCGATCTCGCGACACCACGCTGCCAGTGCCGCGAATTCGTCGGAGGCGTACATCTCGATCCACGCCGCATAGCGAGGATCCGCCGGGCGGCCGCGTCCGGCGAGGCGCTGTCCGATCTCCGAGTACCCCCACATGCAAGGGAGCAGCGCGGCCAGGACCAAGGCGAAGTCCGCCTGTGCCGCTACCCGGACGAGGAAATCCGTGTAGCCCCGTGTCGTCCGCGCCATCCGCTCGGCTTCGAGGTCCGCGCGGGAGATCCCGAGCTCGCCGCAGAAGGAGCGGTGAAGATCCATCTCGGTCGTCAGCGTCGAATGCGTCAGCTCCGCGAACCGGCTCATGCTGGCGAGGTCAGGCGCGCGCGCCGCGGCGAACGCCAGCACGCGTCCATACTCGATCAGGAACAGGTAGTCCTGCCGCACCCAGAAGCGGAAGCGGTTCACGTCGAGCGTCCCGTCGCCGATCCCGGTCACGAAGGGATGCCGGTGCTGTCGCTCCCAGATGTCCGCGCACTCGCTGCGGAGCTCCTCGCTGATCGCCATGGGCGGAGTTCTATCGGGCTGCGCGCGGGCCCCGATCGAGGCGCGGGCCCAGCTGTGAACGTTTTGGGCGACGGGCCACCGGAGAGAGGGTCGGACGATGGCCATCCCGCTACCTGGAGAGGCGCCTGCAGGAGCTCAAGGCGGCGATCACCGTGTACCGCCCGCGCGAGGACGTGGAGCGGCTGTGGCAGAGCTCGCAATACCGTCCGGACTACCTGCAGAACGCCGACGCGACGGTCAGCTTCGTCGACGCGCCGGGCGACAAGGGCACCGAGATCCACGTCGACCTGGTGGAGAATGCCCCGGCCGGCAAGCTCGGCGAGGTCGTGAAGAAGGCGCTCGGAGCACACCCGCGCGCCCGTTCATGGATGACCTGCGGCGGTTCAAGCAGCACGTCGAGACGGGCGTCATCTCCCGCTCGGACGGCGCGCCCGAGGGCGAGCGCGCGGAGCGCAAGCTCAAGCAGCGCCCGGCCCAGCCGCTCGACGAGGCCGAGTCCGAGAAGGTCGGTGTGCGATGAAGGCCGCCGTCTGGTCGGGCCGCAACACCGTGCAGGTCGAGAACGTCCCCGACCCCAAGATCCTCAACGACCGCGACGCGATCGTGAAGATCAGCTCGACCGCGATCTGCGGCTCGGACCTGCATCTCTACGACGGCTATGTCCCGACGATGAAACGTGGCGACATCCTCGGCCACGAGTTCATGGGCGAGGTCGTGGAGACCGGCAGCGGCGTCACCAACCTCGCGCCGGGCGACCGCGTCGTCGTGCCGTTCCCGATCGCGTGCGGGAACTGCTGGCACTGCGCCAACGAGATGTACGCCGGCTGCGAGAACTCCAACTCGAACGCCGGGCTGGCGGAGAAGATGTTCGGCCACAGCACGTGCGGGATCTTCGGCTACTCGCACATCACCGGCGGATACGCCGGCGGGCAGGCCGAGTACGCGCGCGTGTCGTTCGCAGACGTCGGCCCGCTCAAGATCGAGGACGATCTGACCGACGAGCAGGTGCTCTTCCTGTCGGACATCTTCCCGACCGGCTACATGGGCGCTGAGCTGTGTGAGATCAAGGGCGGCGACGTGGTCGCCGTCTTCGGCGCCGGACCGGTCGGGCAGTTCGCGATCGCGAGCGCGGTGATGCTCGGCGCCGAGCGCGTGATCGCGATCGACCAGTACGACTACCGCCTCCAGATGGCGCTCAACCGCGCCGGAGCGACCGACGCGATCAACTTCGCCGAGGAGCCGGACATCGTCGAGCAGCTCAAGCAGCTGACCGGCGGGCGTGGCCCGGACGCGGTGATCGAGGCGACCGGGATGGAGGCGTCCCACGGCCACGGCGCTCTGCACGCGCTCGAGCGGGTCAAGCAGGCGGGCCGCCTCGAAACCGACCGCGGCCACGCTCTGCGCGACGCGATCCTCGCCTGCCGCCCCGGCGGGATAGTCTCGGTGATGGGCGTCTACGGAGGCGTGACCGACAAGTTCCCGTCGGGGGCGTTCATGAAGAAGGGCCTGACGTTGAAGACGGGCCAGTGCCACGTCCACCGTTACCTCAAGCCGCTCTACGAGCGGATCCGGAACGGCGACATCGACCCCAGCTTCGTCGTCACCCACCGGCTCGAGCTCGGGCTGGCATCCGACGGCTACGAGACCTTCAAGCACAAGCAGGACGACTGCGTGAAGGTCGTGCTCACGCCGTGAAAGGAGGGACACCATGATCACGCCCCCGAGACCGGTCGACTCGACGCTTCACGGCGTCGTCGACTACAGCGCGGGAGGGATGCTCCTGACCGCGTTCCCCAAGCTCGCCGGGATCGAGGGGACGCGCTCGGCGCGACAGGTCCGCACCGCCGCCGCGATCCACGGCGGCTACAGCGCCCTGACCGACTATCCGCTCGGGCTGGTGAAGCTGCTGCCGTTCAAGGCCCACCTCGCGCTCGACGCGCTGGGCGCGCTCGCGCTCGCCGCAACGCCATTCCTGACCGGGCAGTACAGGCAGGGCCGGCGCCAGTGGGTCCCGCATATCGCGCTCGGAGCGTTCGAGCTCGCCTCGCTCGCCATGACCGACCCGACCGGCAAGGGCGACTTCCACGGCAACGTGGAGGCGGTGCGGCGGGCGAACAAGGAGGACCGCGGCGGAAGATCTACGAGGGCGGGCCGGCGGTCACGGCAGCGACGGCCTGAGACGGCGGCGACCGACCATGGCCGGCGAGCCGGTGATCGTGACGCTCGACGAA
>DASQMT010000186.1:0-5931 GCA_035645355.1 Solirubrobacteraceae bacterium
CTGCAGGAGCTGCGCGAGCTGGCGCGCGGCATCCACCCCGCGATCCTGACGGAGCGCGGGCTGACCGCCGCGCTCGGCGCGCTCGCCGGGCGCGCTCCCTTCCCGGTCCGGCTGGTCGACATCCCCGCCGAGCGCCTGGCCGAGCCGATCGAGGCGACGGCTTACTACATCGTCGCCGAGGCGCTCACGAATGCCGCGAAACACGCGCAGGCCGCGAGCGCGACCGTCGCGGTCAGCCGCGCGAACGGCCTCCTGCTCGTCGAGGTGCGCGACGACGGCGTCGGCGGAGCGGAGATCGAGCGCGGCTCGGGGCTGCGCGGCCTGGTCGACCGGGTCGAGGCGCTCCAGGGCAGGCTCGAGGTCGAGAGCGCCGAGGGCAGCGGCACGCTCGTGCGTGCCGCGATCCCCGTAGAGCACCGGACCGGCGCCTGAGGCGTCAGGCGGTCAGCGCGGCCTTGGCCGCGGCGTCCCCGGGAACACCGTGCGCCGCACCGCCGGGGAACGCGGCCGCGCTGCCGATGAAGAGGCCGTCGAGCGGCGTCTTGTACGGAGACCACGAGGGCAACGGCCGGAACACGACCTGGCGCAGCTTGTAGCTCCCGCCGCCGACGTCACCGCCGACGAGGTTGCGGTTGCGCGCCTCGAGCTCGGCGGGACCGAGAACATGGCGGGCGAGGATGCGCTCGCGGAAGCCGGGCGCGAAGCGCTCGACCTGCGCCTCGATCCGCTCCACATGGCGGTCGAGCTCGGCCGACCAGTCGATGCCCCGCGAGGGCGCGTGCGTGTATGCCCAGGCAGTGTGCGCGTCACCGGGTGCGCGCGACGGGTCCGCGACGGTCTGCTGGCCGAGCAGCACGAAGGGCCGCTCCGGCAGCCCCTCGAGCGCCGCGCTGACGGCCGCCAGGAACTCGTCCTCGCTGCCGCCGACGTGCACGGTGCCCGCTCCGCGGACCTCGTCGTTGATCCAAGGGATCTCGGACTCGAGTGCCCAGTCGACCTTGACCGTCGCGGGCCCGTAGACGAAGCGCTTGAGCCCGCTGCGATACCAGCCGGCCAGGTCGTCACCCGCGAGCCGCAGCAGCTCGCGCGGCATCACGTCGGCGATCACGAGCCCGCACGCGACCTGCTCGCCGCCTGCGAGCAGGACACCGCTCACGGATCCGCCGGAGGTGAGCACCCGCTCGATCGGCGCGCTCGTGCGCACCTCTCCCCCGAGGCTGCGCAGATAGCCGACGAGCGCATCCGTCAGCCGCTGTGCCCCACCGCGCGGGCTCGGCCAGCCAACGGCGTGGCCGAGCAGGTTGAGGTACGCCGACGCGATCGCGCTGCCGGCCCCCTGCGGTGGGGTGTCACCGTGCATCGCGGCGCCGAAGAGCCAGGCGCGCGAGCCCGCACCCTGGAAGAGGCGCCCGGCGAGGCCGACCGCCGACTCCGGCACGAGCCGCGCGAACTTCAGCAGGCCGAGCGGGCCGGTCTTGCCCAGCAGCTGCAGCGGCCCCGAGATCGGCGGGAAGCCGGAGAGCATGGTCGCGCGGACCGCGTCGAACGCCTCGAGGTAGGGCTCCGCGAACGCCCGCCAGCGCTCGCCGTCACCGGAGTGCTGGCGCTCGAGCGTAGTGGCGGTCCGCTCGAGGTCGCGGTAGAGCACCGCCGCCTCGCCGCCGGGCAGCGGATGGGCGGAGCAGGCCCTCGGATGGACCCATTCCAGTCCGTGCGCGCCGAGCGGCATGCGCTCGAACACGGGCGATGCCGCGGCGGCGGGATAGACCGACGAGAACGTGTCATGCAGGAAGCCGGGCAGCGTCAGCTCCTCCGTGCGTACCGCTCCGCCTGGCTGATCGGCGGCCTCGAATACCACCGCCTCGCGCCCTGCCTCGGCGAGCCGGATGGCGGCGGCGAGCCCGTTCGGCCCACTGCCGATGACGACCGCGGCGCTCACGCGGCGATCCTCGCGGCGAGTTGATGGAGCATGCTGAGGCGCGCGACGTCGCCCTGGCCCCAGAAGGCATGCTGCGCCTCGCGGCCGCTCATCCGGTATGCGCGATCGATGTGCCACGGCATCGGGTCCCAGGTGCCGGCGGCGCGTACCAGCGTCCTGCCGTCCGCATCGCCGTAGAGCAGCAGCCGGTTGTGCCCGTTGCCCATGAAGTGGCCCTGGTGCGTGGTCAGGTCGAAGCCGACCAGCGGCTGTGCGTCCGCGGGCACGGCCCGCGGCTCGTTCTCGCCGTAGGTCGCCAGACCCTGCTCGAGCGTCTCGAACCACGCCTCGAGCGCGGCCGGATCGTCCGGTGTCACGAGATCGGTGACCGTCACGTAGCCGCGCGTGAAGACCGGCAGCCCCAGGTCCGTGCCGGCCGCGACCTCGATCTCGAACGTCTGGCCGAGGAGGCCGCCGCTGCGCAGCGGCGTGAAGCGCCCGATCTCGCTGGCATAGTCGGGCCAGGTCTCAGGCTGTGTCAGCGCGCCGATCACGGCCTCCGCGGACGGCATCTCGACGGGCGGGTAGGTGTGCCAGAGCTGCTCCTCGGGCGGCGCGCTCTCGGGCGTGAGCGGGCCCAACCGGGCCAGCTCGAGCCGGCGCTCGGGTACGTAGGCCGCCCGGGTCTCCGCGGTGGGGAACGCGATCCCCCAGCCGCGGCGGTCGTCATCCGCGTATGCCTGCGGGAACCAGTCGCCGATCAGCGCGGCCGCTCCCTCCAGGAGTCCCTCCCGGCTGAGCGTGCCGCGCGATGAGCGCTCGGTGCTGAAGCGCTCGGCGCCGAAGGCGCGGTGAAAGGCGGGCAGGTCGGTGACATGGAGCGGTCCGCCGTCCTTGCGATACCAGTAGGTGGTCAGCACGCAGAAGGCGAGCCGCAGGTCGTCGACGTCGCGGTCGTCGGCGGCGCGCCGGTAGTAGGCGGCGTTGAGGAAGTCGGTCACCCAGGCGGCGGCGTCGCGCCCGGCGATCGAGGAGCCCACCATGCGCGCGAAGCGCAGCGGCCCCGTCTTCGCGACGGGCCTCTCCTGCGCGGGTACCTCTCCGGCGTCGACGTCATCGATGTGCTCGGGTAGCGGCTCACTCATGAGCGCCTGCCCTACCCGCCTCGGCGAAGCGAGAAGCCGCCCGACACCTCAGGACCGCTGATCCTCGTCGATGTACTCCGTCGACTCGATCCGGCCCTCGGGCGGCGGGTCCGTCTCGAGTTGGATCACCTCCCGCCGGACCGGGACGGTCTTGGTGACCTCGTCCTCGACCAGCACCTTCTTGATGCGCACGCGCTCGGCCTTGCGGACGGTCCGCTTGCCGAAGTCGACCTCCTCCTCCGAGCGCGTCATCGCGTCGTCGGTCTCCCGGCCGGACGGCGGCGCCCAGCCGCGGCCCCAGTGGTCGACGAGCACCGTCTCCTGCTCCTCGCTGAGCTCGATGTCCGGATCGACGTCCGGGGCCGTGTCGAACGTCTGTCGATGGTGGGGCAGGCGCAGGTCCCCGTCGACCTCCTCCACCCCCGCGAGCGGCACGATGGTCTCCTTGCCGCCCAGCAGGCCGCGCTTGACGCTCGCCCAGGCCGGGCGGCTCTCGCCGTCGAGGTAGAGCTCGCTGAGGCGGCCGAGCTCGTCGCCGTCCTCGTCGCGCACCTTGCGTCCGCGCCAGGTGAGGGCAGTGTCGATATCCGGGACGCTCATGTCCGCTGAGCTACCCGCGGCGGTTCAGGTCAAACGATGTGGGTACCACCCCGGACATGGACACCGCCCTCATCGTCGTGATCGTGCTGGTCGTGCTCGTGCTGCTCGCGCTGGCGATGGTGGCGGCTCGCCGCCGTGCGGTCGTCCGGACCCAGCAGCGCCGCGTCGAGGCCCGCGCCCGCGAGGCGCAGGGCAGCCGCCAGCGCGAGGCCGCCGACACGGAGCTGGAGGAGGCCGCGGCCCAGCGCTCGTTCGCCGAGCGTGAGCGCGAGGCGGCCGAGGAGGCCGCGCGCCGCGCGCGTGAGGCCGACGAGCAGGCCGAGCGCCGGCTCGCCTCCGCGCAGGAGAAGCGCGAGGCCGCCGATGCCCAGCTCGAGCGCGCGCGCTCGATCGACCCCGACCGCTGAGCCCGGCAGCGGCTGACGCAGGCGCCGCCCGCAGTGCGGATCGCGACCTGGAACGTCAACTCGGTCAAGCAGCGCGTGCCGCGGTTGCTGCCATGGCTCGACCGGCGCGAACCGGACGTGGTCTGCTTGCAGGAGACAAAGCTGGCCGACGATGCCTTCGTCGCGCTGCTAGGCGACGAGCTGTCCGGTCGCGGCTACGCGTTCGCCACGCACGGCGAGCCGACCTGGAACGGCGTGGCGATCCTCTCGCGCGTGGGGCTCGACGACGCAGTCGCCGGACTCCCCGGCGCGCCCGGCTTCCCTCATCCGGAGGCGCGCGCGCTGTCCGCCAGCTGCGGCGGGATCCGCGTCGTATGCGTCTACGTACCGAACGGGCGCGCGCCCGGATCCGACCACTACACGTACAAGCTCGCCTGGCTGGCGTCGCTGCGCGACCTGATCGCCGCCGGACCGCAGGCGACAGTGGTGTGCGGCGACGTGAACATCGCGCCGGCTGACGACGACGTGTTCGATCCGGAGGCCTACGTCGGCCAGACCCACGTTACCGAGCCCGAGCGCGCGGCGCTGGCCGAGCTGCAGCGGCTGGGTCTGCGCGACGTCGTGCGCGACCGCTGGCCGGACGAGCGCTTCTTCACCTACTGGGACTACCGCGCGGGGATGTTCCACCAGGATCTCGGGATGCGGATCGACCTGGTGCTGGCCGGCGCTCCGGTCGCGGAGCGGGTGCGCGCGGCCTGGGTCGACCGGCACGCGCGCAAGGGCAGCGGGCCGAGCGATCACGCGCCGGTGATCGTCGACCTCGACGAGGCGCCGGACGGGGACATCGGTCCCGTCGTGCCACCGCCCTCCGCTCCGCGAGTCAGGCGCGGAACGAAGGGGCTGCCGCAGGCGCCGTAGCGGGTCAGTCCCGTGGCCGGTCGCGGTCGCGCGACGGCTGGACGCGCTTCGGCTCGCCCGGCATCTTCGGATAGTCGGGCGGATAGGGCATGTCGCTGCGTCCCTCCGCCGCGTCGCGCTCGTACATGTCGAGCAGCGGCTGAAGCGAGTGCACGGCATCGTCGATCGCCGCGTGGCGGTCTCCGACCTCGGCGAACCGCGCGGGCATCGTCGCGACCGTGAAGTCCTCGGGCGCCACCTCGGGGAGCTCGTCCCAGGTCAGCGGCGCAGAGACCGGGGCCCCCGGCTTGGGCCGGATGCTGTAGGCGGAGGCGATCGTGCGATCGCGCGCGTTCTGGTTGTAGTCGACGAAGATGCGCTGCCCGCGCTCCTCCTTCCACCAGTTCGTGGTCACCCGGCCGGGCAGGCGCCGCTCGAGCTCACGCCCGAAGGCGATCGCCGCATGGCGCACGTCCGTGAACGACCAGCGTGGCTCGATCCGGACGTAGACGTGGACGCCGCGGCCCCCCGAGGTCTTCGGAAACCCGGCGAGGCCGAGCTCGTCCAGCAGCACGCGCGCCTCCGCCGCGACGCGCACCGCATCGTCGAAGTCCGTGCCCGGCTGCGGGTCGAAGTCGATGCGCAGCTCGTCGGGATGGTCGACGTCGTCCTCGCGCACCGGCCAGGGATGGAAGGTGATGGTGCCCATCTGCGCCGCCCAGCCCACGACGGCCACCTCGGTGGGGCAGATCTCGTCCGCGTGCCGGCCGGACGGGAACTCGATCCGCGCGGTCTGGACGTAGTCCGGAGCGCCCTTCGGGACGCGCTTCTGGAAGAAGGCGTCGCCACCGCCCTTCTCGCGGGTCGACAGGACGATGCCCGGGTGCACGCCCTTCGGCCAGCGCTCGAGCGTCGTCGGCCGTCGTGCGAGGGCGCGCATGATTCCCTCCTCGACGGCCAGGTAGTACCTGACGATGTCGAGCTT
>DASQMT010000187.1:0-1980 GCA_035645355.1 Solirubrobacteraceae bacterium
CGAGCACCGATCCGACGGGGCAGCCCAGGCCCTTGGAGAGCGCGATCGAGACCAGGTCGAAGGGCGCCGCCAGCGCCGCCGGATCGTCGCCGCGCGCGACGGCGGCATTGAGCAGCCGGGCACCGTCGAGGTAGGAGGCGACCTCGTGCTCGCGCGCCGCGGCGCCGACCTGCTCGAGCGCGGCGCGATCCCAGACCAGGCCGCCCTTGCGGTTCTGGGTGTCCTCGACCTCGACCAGCGTCGTCGGCGGGTAGAGCAGATGGCCGCGCGGCCTGCGGGCCGCGCGGAACTCGTCGGCGGTGAAGCGGCCGTCCGATCCGATCGCGGTGAGCTGGACGCCGCCGATCGCCGCCGCGGCGCCGGTCTCGTGCCAGGCCGCATGGCTCTCCACGCCGACGATCACGTCGTCGCCTGGTTTGCAGAAGAGCTTGAGCGCGAGCTGGTTGGCCATCGTGCCCGTCGGCACGAGCAGCGCCGCCTGCTTGCCGAGCAGCTCCGCCACCCGCGCCTGCAGCGCCAGCACGCTCGGGTCCTCGCCGAACTGGTCGTCGCCGACCGCGGCCGCCGCGATCGCCCGCCGCATCGCGGCGGTCGGGCGCGTGACGGTGTCCGAGCGCAGGTCGACGATGGCCGCGAGCCTAGCGACCGCTCGCGCGCCGCGGTGCGGGTAGGTTCACGCCATGGCATCACCTCTCCAGGACCGCGTCGTCGTGATGTCGGGCGGCAGCCGCGGCATCGGCCTCGCGATCGGCGTGGCGCTCGCCCGCGCCGGCGCGCGGATCGCACTGATGGCGAAGACGGACCAGCCGCACCCGAAGCTGCCCGGCACGGTGCACACCGCCGCCGCCGAGATCGAGGCGGCCGGAGGCGAGGCGCTGGCCGTGGTCGGAGACGTGCGGAACGACGCGCAGGTCGCCGCCTTCGTGGCCGCCGCCGCGGATCGCTGGGGGCACGTGGACGTCGTCGTCAACAACGCCTCGGCGATCAGCCTCAGCCCGGTCGGCGCGCTCGAGCCGAAGCGCTTCGACCTGATGCTCGACATCAATACGCGCGGCACCTACCTGCTCACGCGCGCGGCGCTGCCGCACCTGCGCGAGTCTGATCATGCGCACGTGCTCACGCTCAGTCCGCCGCTCAGCGCAGACGTACGCTGGCTGCGCGGGCACGCCGCCTACACGGTCTCGAAGATGGGCATGACGATGATCACGCTCGGCTTGGCGCACGACGAGCGCGAGCACGGCGTGGGGGCCAACTGCCTGTGGCCGCGGACGCTGATCGCGACCGCGGCGGTGCAGAACCTGCTCGGAGGCGACAAGGCGATGGCGATGAGCCGCACGCCGGAGATCGTCGCCGACGCCGCCTGCGTGATCCTCGAGCGCGACCCGCGCGCGGCAAGCGGCAACGCCTACATCGACGACGAGGTGCTGGCCGTCGCCGGGGTCTGCGACCTCGAGCGCTACCGCGCCGGCGACGGCGAGCTGGCGCTCGACCTGTTCGTCGAGGGCTGGCCGGACTGACGCGCGCTCAGCGCGTGAACAGCGCCGCATAGGCGCTCAGGGCGGGCTGTCCGCCCAGATGCGCGTACAGCACGGTCGAGTCGCGCGCGATCTCGCCGCTCGCCACGAGGTCGATCGTCGCCGCCATCGACTTGCCCTCGTAGACCGGGTCGGTGAGCATGCCCTCGAGCCTCCCCGCGAGCCGGATCGCGTCCAGCGTGCGCTCGTCCGGGATCCCGTACGTGCCGGCGTGGTAGCGGTCGTCGAGCACGATCTCCTGCTCGCGCAGCGGGCGCTCGAGCCCGATCAGCGCAGCGGTCGCACGGGCGATCCGCGCGACCTGGTCGCGCGTCGCGGCGGGCCGGGCCGAGCCGTCGATCCCGATCACGCGCCGCTCGCGGCCCTGCGCGGCGAATCCGGCGATCATCCCCGCCTGCGTGCTGCCCGTCACGGAGCACACGACGATCGTGTCGAAGAAGACGCC
>DASQMT010000188.1:0-6988 GCA_035645355.1 Solirubrobacteraceae bacterium
GCTGGGTCGAGTTCGGCGCCTCGCCGCGCGGCTCGATCAACCTTGTGCACGCCGGCCGCGCGCTCGCCCTGCTGCGCGGCCGCGACTACGTGCTCCCTGCCGACGTCTGTGACCTCGCGCGCGACGTGCTGCGCCATCGCATCGTGCTGACCTACGAGGCACTCGCCGCCGGGGTCGACGCCGATCGCGTGCTCGACGACGTGCTCGAGCGCGTCACGATGCCGCGCATCGAGCTGGCCGGAGAGGCCACCCGCGCGCGATGAGCTTCCGCGAGCCGCTGCTGCTCGCCGGGCTCGTCCTCGTCCCACTGGCCCTGCTCGCCTATTGGGCCGCCCAGCGCCGGCGGCGTCGCTATGCGATCCGCTACCCGGCGGTCGACGTGCTGGAGGGAGTCGCCGGGCGTGCGCGCGCCCGCCACCTGCCGGCACTGCTCGCGCTGCTGTCGCTGGTCGCGCTCGGGCTCGCGCTCGGCCGTCCCGAGCGCACAGTCGCGGTCGAGCAGCGCCAGGGCACGGTGATGCTGGTGCACGACACGTCCGGCTCGATGCAGGCCACCGACGTCAAGCCCGACCGGCTGAGCGCGGCGCGTGACGCCGCGCGCACGCTTGTGCGCTCGCTGCCCGACGAGTTCAGGCTCGGCGTGATCTCCTTCAACACGCGCGCCGAGCAGGTGTCCGAGCCCAGCACGGATCACACCCAGGCGCTGCGTGCGCTCGACGAGCTCGAGATCCAGGGCGCGACGGCGATGGGCGACGGCCTGCGGCTCGGCGTCAACGCGATCCGCACTCCCGTGAGCGGCACCGAGAGTCGCCCGGAGCGCCTGCCGGGAGCAATCGTGCTGCTGTCTGACGGAGCGAGCACGAAAGGTGAGGATCCGCGCACGGTCGCGGCCGAGGCGAAGAAGCTCAAGATCCCGATCTACGCGGTCGCGCTCGGGACGCAGAACGGCGTACTGCGCAAGCCCGACGGCAGCACCACGCCGGTGCCGCCGGACATCGCGACGCTCGAGTCGATCGCGCGCACGACCGGCGGGCGCTTCTTCACCGCCCCGACCGAGCGCGACCTGGAGGCCGTGTACGCGAACCTCGGGCGCGGGCTGATGACCCGCGACGTCAAGCAGGAGATCACGGCGGCGTTCGCCGGCGGCGGGCTCGCGCTGCTGCTCGGCGGAGTCGTGCTCGGGCTGCTGCGCACGGGGCGGCTGCCATGAGGCGACGCGCGCTGCCGCAGGCGGAGCGCAGCCCCGAGCGGCCCGGCCCGGGGGCGGTTCCCGACGCGGTCCTGCGCTCTCTCGACCTGGCGGTCATGCGGCGGATCCAGTCGCTGGTCCCCGGCGATCACCTCACGCCGCAGGTCGGCGCCGGCACCGAGCTGGCGCTGATCCGGCCCTACCAGCCGGGCGACGACGTGCGCTACATCGACTGGAACGTCACCGCGCGCATGCGCGAGCCGCACGTGCGCGTGCACGTCGGCGAGCGCGCGATCACGACGTGGCTGATGCTCGACGTCTCGCCGTCGATGAACTTCGGCACCGCCCTGCGGCGCAAGGCCGACGTGGCGGAAGGGGTCGGCATCGCGGTCGGGCATGTCGCGACGCGGCGCGGGAACCGGCTGGGCGTGATCGCCTTCGGCGGCGCCGAACCGCACGTGCTGCGCCCGCGGCAGGGACGCGGCGGCCTGCTGGCCCTGCTCGCCGAGCTGCGCGCCGCTCCGCCTGCCGACTGCGCGCATGGCGGCGGGCTCGGCGACGCGGCCCGGCGCATGTCGGCAGTGACGCGGGCACGGGGGCTCGTCGTGATCGCCTCCGACTTCCGCGGTCCGCGCGACTGGGAGAGCGGCCTGCGCGCGCTGCGCGCACGCCACGGTGTGCTGGCCGTCGAGGTGCGCGACCCACGCGAGTTGGAGCTGCCGGCGATGGGCGACGTATGGATGGTCGACCCGGAGACCGGCCGCCAGATCGTCGTCAACACGAGCCGCCGCAGCCTGCGCGAGCGCTTCAAGGCGGCCGCGGCGGCCGAGCGCGAGGAGGTCGCGGGCGCGCTGCGCCGCGCCGGCGCCGACCATCTCGTGCTCTCGACCGGCGACGACTGGCTGCGCGCGCTCGCCGTCCACCTGCGGCGCGCCGACCAGCTGCGCCGCGGCGCGCTGGCCGCGGGCGGACCGGGCCGTGCGGCAACCGCGGCGCACGCCGTCACGGGTGGCGCATGAGCTTCCGCGAGCCAACCGTGCTGCTGGGTCTGGCGCTGCTGCCCATCGCGTTGCTCGCATACGTCGCGGTGCAGCTGCGCCGGCGGCGCGAGGCGGCCCGGTTCGGCAACCCCGCGCTGCTGCCCGGCATCGTGACCGCCCGGCCGGGCTGGCGCAGGCATCTGCCCGCGGCTCTGCTGCTGCTCGCGCTCGGCGCGATGATCCTCGCGCTCGCGCGGCCCCAGCGCAGCGTCGCGGCGCCACAGCGCGCCGCCACGGTCGTGCTCGTGAACGACGTGTCCGGCTCGATGCGCGCCGACGACGTCGCCCCAAGCCGCCTGACCGCGGCGATCGACGCGGCCAAGGTCTTCATCGACAAGACGCCCGACAACTTCCGGGTCGGGCTGGTCACTTTCGCCGACTACGCCGAGCAGCTCGTCGCACCGACAACCGACCACGGCGCGGTCGAGTCCGCGCTCGAGCGGATGGTCGCCGACGGCGGCACGGCGATGGGCGACGGGCTCGCCCGAGGCCTGCAGACGGCGCAGACCCCGGTCCCGACCGAGGACGGCAAGGGCACGCGCAAGCTGCCCGCGGTGATCGTGCTGCTCTCCGACGGCAAGAACACGCTCGGCGCCAACGACCCGCTCGAGGTCGCGCGGGACTCAAAGCAGGCGGGCATCCCGATCCACGCGATCGCGCTCGGGACGGAGAGCGGCGAGGTCGTCCAGCGCGACCCGTTCGGCTTCACGCAGCACATCCCGGTGCCGCCCGACAAGGCGACGTTGCGCGAGATCGCGAGCATCACCGGCGGGCGCTCGTTCGAGGCCGTCAGCGCCGACGATGCGGAGCAGATCTACGGCCGGATCGGCACGCGGCTGACCTCCAAGCCCGAGCAGCGCGAGGTCACGGTCGCGTTCGCGGGCGGCGCGTTCGTGTTGCTCGTGATCGGCGGCGCGCTCTCGCTGGTCTGGTTCGGCCGGCTCCCGTAATGGCGGTAGTCCGCGACATCGAGCCGTGGGACGAGCTGCTCGCCGCCGGCAGCCAGGACGAGCGGCTGGTCATGCAGTCGGCGCAGAACCGGCGCGCGGCGCGCGAGGTGGCCCTGCCAGAGCAGCTGCACCCGGATGTCGCCGGTGCGCTGCGCACGCGCGGCGTCGAGCGGCTGTGGTCGCACCAGGCCGACGCGCTGCACGCCGCCTGGGCCGGCCCGCTGATCGTCACGACCGGCACGGCGAGCGGCAAGTCGCTCTGCTTCCAGCTGCCGACGCTCGACACGCTGTGCCGCGACGCGCGCGCCCGCGCGCTGTACCTGTATCCGACCAAGGCGCTCGCCCAGGACCAAGCGCGCTCGCTGCATGCGCTCGGGGTCAAGCGCTCGCGTCCGGCGATCTACGACGGCGACACGCCGCGCGAGCAGCGCGCGCAGATCCGGCGGCGCGCGAACGTGATCCTCACCAACCCGGACATGCTCCACCTGGGGATTCTGCCCAACCACCGCGCCTGGGCCGACGTGTTCGCCAACCTCGCGATCGTGGTGATCGACGAAGCGCACGTCTACCGCGGCGTGTTCGGCTCGCACGTGGCGAACGTGCTGCGCCGGCTGCGGCGCATCGCCGCCGCCTACGGGACCGAGCCGCGCTTTCTGCTGGCGAGCGCGACGATCGCCAACCCCGGCGAGCTGGCCGAGCGGCTGACCGGGCTGCCCGAGGTGACGGTGATCGAGCGCGACGGCTCGCCGGGCGCGAAGAAGACGATCGCGATGTGGAACCCGCCGATCGTCGACGAGCAGCTCGCCACGCGGCGCTCGGCGCTGGCCGAGGCCGCCGACCTGCTCGCCGAGCTCGTCAGCCGGGGCGCGCGCACGATCGTGTTCATGAAGTCGCGCAAGGCGGTCGAGCTGATCGCGCGCTTCACGCAACTCGCGCTCGAGGATGCGGGCCGCGGCGAGCTCGCGCAGCGGATCGCTCCCTACCGCGCCGGCTACACGCCCCAGCAGCGGCGCGAGCTGGAGCGCCGGCTGGTCGACGGCGAGCTGCTCGGGGTGGTCTCCACGGACGCGCTGGAGCTGGGCATCGACATCGGCTCGCTCGACGCCGCGATCTGCGTCACCTTCCCCGGCACGGTCGCCTCGCTGCGCCAGATGTGGGGACGGGCCGGGCGCCGCGGGCGCGGGCTGACAGTCTACGTCGCCGGGGAGGACGCGCTCGACCAGTTCTTCTGCCGCCACCCGGACGAGTTCCTCGACCGCCCGGTCGAGGCGGCGATCCTCGATCCCGACAACGAGCAGATCCTCGCCGGGCACGTGCTCTGCGCCGCGCACGAGGGGCCGCTCGAGCCGGCCGACGCGGAGTGGTTCGGCCCGGGGCTGGAATGGGCCGCCGAGCGACTCGAGGCGGCGGGCGAGCTGCGCCGCCGGCCGGGTGGCACGTTCGTGCCGCGCCATGCGGGCGAGTACCCCGCGAGCGCGGTCTCGCTGCGCTCCACGGGTCGCGACGGCTTCTCGATCGTCGACGTCGGCTCGGGCGAGCTGCTGGGCACGGTCGACGCCGGGCGTGCGTTCAACACCACGCACGAGGGCGCCGTCTACCTGCACGGCGGGCGCGCGTTCGAGGTCGCGCAGCTCGACCTCGAGCTGCGGCGGGCGTTCGTGGCGCCGTTCGAGGGCGACTGGTACACGCAGGCCAAGCGCGAGACCGACATGTACATCGAGCGCCTCGACGACCGGCGCGAGTGGCTCGGCGTGCGGCTCTCGTTCGGCACGGTCGTGGTCACGGAGCAGGTCGTCGCCTACCAGACGCGGCGCCTGTCGGACCACGAGGTGCTGGATCTCGTCGGGCTCGACCTGCCGCAGACGTCGTTCTCCACCCAGGGGCTTTGGTACGAACTGCCCGAGGGCGTCGTGTCGACCGCGCTCCCGCTCGACCAGCTGCTCGGCGCGCTGCATGCCGCCGAGCACGCGCAGATCGCCGTGCTCCCGCTGCTCGCGATGTGCGACCGCTGGGACATCGGCGGCCTCTCGACCAACCTGCACCCTCAGACCGGCGGCCCGACGATCTTCATCTACGACGGGCATCCGGGCGGGATCGGGATCACCCGGCGCGGGTTTCTCGCCTTCGACGCGCTGGTCGACGACGCGCACCGGCTGATCGCGGAGTGCCCTTGCGAGAAGGGCTGTCCGTCGTGCGTGCAGTCGCCCAAGTGCGGCAACCTCAACGAGCCGCTGTCGAAGCTCGGGGCGGCGCAGCTGATGGGCCGGATGCTCGCGTTCGAGCGCTCCTGAGCGCGCAGGGTCGCGTGCAGCCGCAGGGGCCGTCCGGGGAGGCGTCGAAACTGATGGGACATGCGACGCCTGCCGTCCCGGGTGTGCGCGCCGGTGCTGCTCGCCGCGGCGGCGGCCGCTCCCGCTTACGCGACCGGTCCGGCGACGGGCGGCACGCCGGTGCCCTCGTTCAGCGGCGGCGTGGCATACGGGCAGCCGGTCCGCGCGGTCCCGCGTGTGCGCCGCGTCTCCTTCCGCCCCGTCGCGACCGAGTTCAGCGTCGCGCCCGGCACGCTCGAGGCCGGCGCGCCCGCGACGTTCGCGTTTCGCGTCGACGGCCGCGCGCGCAGGGTGCGCGTTCGGATCCTGTTCGCGCGCGCTGACGACTCCGCGCCGGCGAAGCTGCTCCGGCTCGGCTACCGGCGCACGCGCCGCCGCTACTCACACGTCTGGAAGCCGGGGTCCGGCGAGCTGCGCGCGGGCGTCTACACCGTCTCGCTGCAGGCGTTCGACGACGCGGGCAAGGGCCTGCGCCGTACCGCCGCATTGTCCGGCCGTGAGCAGGTGACCGTCGAGGTGCCGCCGCCCACGGTGCTCCCGAGCACCGGCGTGTTCCCCGTCCGGGGCGGCTACTCGCTCGGCGGAGAGGGCGCGCGCTTCGGCGCCGCGCGCCAAGGTCACATCCATCAGGGCCATGACATCACCGCCCGCTCGGGCACCCCGCTGGTCGCACCCGTCGCGGCGACCGTGACCTGGGTCGCGTTCCAGGCAGGAGGCGCCGGGCACTACGTGGTCATGCGCGGCGCCGACAGCCGCGACTACGTCTTCATGCACCTCCGGCGCGGCTCGATCACGGCGCGGGAAGGAGCCGTGCTGGAGGCGGGCGAACAGTTCGCGCAGGTCGGCAGATCGGGCACGAGCTCCGGCCCGCACCTGCACTTCGAGATCTGGCCCGACGGCTGGTATTCCTCCGCCGACTCGCGCCCGATCGACCCGCTCGCGCAGCTTCAGGCGTGGGCGGGCAGCCGCTAGCCTGTCCGCGGCTCGGCGAGATAGCTCAGTTGGTAGAGCACACGACTGAAAATCGTGGTGTCCCCGGTTCGAGTCCGGGACTCGCCATAGCGGCACGCAGCCAAGGGCGCACCAGGGATGTGAGCCGGGCCTCCTCGAGTCCTGCGTCGAGCAGGTCACCGCGCGCGGCACGGCGCACCGCCGACATGGCTCAGGGCTGCTCTGCGTCGAGCTCCACCGCGTGGAGCACGCGCCCGTCGATGTCCCGCAGGGTCACCGTCATCACCTCGGAGGCGCCGTCGATCCGGACCTCGCCGAAGAACTGGGAGCCCTCGAGCGGCGACGCGTTGACGCGCGGCGGAGCCGCGACGAAGACGGCCTCGGGCCCGAAGGTCGCGTCGAGCGCGTTGGCCCCGAAGCCCCCGGCTTTCAGCGGGCCTGCGACGAACTCCCAGAACAGCGTGAAGTCCGGCACGGCGGCCCGTCCGAGCTCCCGGCCGAGCGGCGGGCCGGGATCTCCCGCGCCAC
>DASQMT010000189.1:0-6648 GCA_035645355.1 Solirubrobacteraceae bacterium
GGCGCGCGCTCCAGGTAGGCGACCACGTCCTGCTTGCGCACCCGTCCACCGCGACCAGTGCCTTCGATCCGGCCGAGGTCGATGTGGTGCTCGGCCGCCATCCGCAGCACGACGGGCGAGTAGCGCTTCGCGCCCGGGCGCTGCGCGCTGGCCGCCTGCGCCGAGCCGGCGTGCTCCGTTGCCGTGTCGCCTTGCAGCTCACCCGCCGCGCCGGGCGCGTCGAGCGCCACGGCGGCCTCGCTGGTGCCGTGCGACGACGCGTCGCCCTCGGACGAGTGCGCCTCGCCCGGCTTCGCGTCAGTGGCGATCAGCGCCAGCACCGCGCCGACGTCGACGGTCTCCCCGACCTGCACCACGATCTGCTCGAGCCGGCCCGCCGCGGGCGCCTCGACGTCGGTGTCGATCTTGTCGGTCGAGATCGCCGCGATCACCTCGTCGGCCTCGACCCAGTCGCCGACCTGCTTCTTCCACTCCACGACGGTCCCCTCGGCCACGGAGACGCCCATCTGCGGCATCCGGATCTCAGTAGTCGAGGAGCTCACGCACCGCCTCCCGCACATCGTCGACCTGTGGCAGCACCGCCTGCTCCAGCGTGGGTGAGAAGGGGATCGGCACGTCCGGGGTCGCGACCCGCACGACCGGCCCGTCGAGGTCCTCCCAGGCGTGCTCGGCGATCAGCGCGGCCACCTGCGCACCGGCGGCGCACATCTGGTTGGCCTCGTCGACGATCACGACCTTGGAGCACTTGCGCACGCTCGCGAGGATCGCCTCGACGTCCATCGGCACGAGCGAGCGCAGGTCGAGCACCTCGACCGAGGCGCCGTCGAGGTCGGCCGTCGCCTCCAGCGCCGTGTGCACCATCGCGCCGTAGGCGATCACCACCAGGTCGCTGCCGGCACGCGCGACGCGCGCCTTGAAGTCGGTCTCGTAGCTGCCGTCGGGCACCTCGCCCTTGACGCGCCGGTAGAGGTGCTTGTGCTCCATGAAGAGCACCGGGTTGGGGTCGCGGATCGCCTTGATCAGCAGCCCTTTGGCGTCTTCCGCCGTCGACGGCGCGACGACTTTCAGTCCAGGCGCGTGCATGAACCAGGCCTCGGGATTCTGGGAGTGGAACGGCCCGCCCGAGAAGCCGCCGCCGGACGGCAGCCGCACCGTGATGTTCACGCTCAGCCCCTGGCGGTAGAACATCTTGCCCGCGACGTTGACGAGCTGGTCGAAGCCGCACGAGACGAAGTCGGAGAACTGCATCTCGGCGATCGGCCGCAGCCCCTCGACCGCGGCGCCGATCGCCGTGCCGACGATCGCGGACTCGGCCAGCGGAGTGTCCATGACGCGCTCGGGGCCGAACTCGTCGATGAACCCGTCGGTCACCTTGAACGCGCCGCCGAAGACGCCGATGTCCTCGCCCATGACGAACACGCGCTCGTCCGAGCGCATCTCCTCGCGCATCGCGTCGGAGATCGCCTGCAGGTAAGTCATCACCGGCATCTAGAAGCCGCTCCAGCGCGACTCGGCATCCTCCAACAGGGCGGGCGCGTCCGCGAACAGCCGCTCGGTGGCGGTCTCTCCGTCGGGCATCGGCATCGCCAGTGCCTCCGCCACGGCAGCCTCGATCTCGGCCTTCACCTCCGCGCGCAGCGCCGCCACGTCGACGCCGAGCGCCTCCATCCGGCGCACCTGGCGGTCGATCGGGTCCTTGCGCCGCCACTCCTCGATCTGCTCGGCCGGCACGTACTTCATGTCGTCGTGTGCGGCATGGCCGTGCATGCGCATCGTCACCGCCTCGATCAGCGTCGGCCCCTCGCCGGCGATCGCGCGCTCGCGCGCCTGGCGGGTGATCTCGAACGTCGCCTCGACGTCGTTGCCGTCGACGCTGACGCCGGGGAAGCCGTAGGCCGCCGCGCGCTCGACGGGGTCGACCGCGAACTGGGAAGTGGTCGGCGTGGAGTAGGCGTACTGGTTGTTCTCGAGCACGAAGATCACCGGCAGCTTCTGCACACCGGCCCAGTTCATCGCCTCATGGAAGTCGCCGCGCGACGTCGACCCGTCGCCGAACCAGGTCAGCGCTGCGCGCTGCTCGCCGCGCAGCTTGAAGGCCATCGCGAGGCCCGCGGCGACGAGCATCATGTCGGGCAGCATCGAGACCATCCCGACGCAGCCGACCCGCCGCTCGCCGAAGTGCACGTTGCCGTCGCGCCCGCCGGTGATGCCGCCCTCGCGGCCCATGTACTGGGCCATGATGCGGGTGGGCGAGACGCCGCGGATCAGGTGCGCGGCGAGGTCGCGATGCAGGACGCAGAGCCGGTCGTGGCCGTGCATCGCCCAGGCCGGGCCGGCCGAGACGGCCTCCTGGCCGAAGCCGTCGTAGAAGGAGCCGGGCACCTTGCCCTGGCGGTAGAGCATCATCGCCCGCTCCTCTATGCCGCGCATGCTGAGCATCGCGCGCAGCAGCCCCACGCGGTCGTCGAGCGTCAGGTGCTTGCTGACCTCCGCGGAGACGGGAACATCGGTTTCGCCTGCCAGGCGAGACTGTCGTTCCTCGGTCTCGCCTTCGGCGACGTTACCTCCGGGCGCTTCGGTCGCCATGGCCCCAAGGTTACCCTCCGGGCGTGGAGCACTCTGAGCGGCTCTGGCTCACGCGCCTGCGATGGCGCATGCGCGGCGCCTGGCTCTGGCCGGCGTTCTCGGCGCTGACCGCGATCGACGGCGCGCTGATCGCTCTGCTCCCACCCTACGACGAGGCGCCGCGCGAGTTCATCGGCGGTGCGCTGCTGGCGGGCTTCGCCAACCTTGCGGCGATCGCCGTGCTCGCCCCGCTGGGTGGCCACATGCTCCGTCGCCGGCGTCCCGACCTGCCGCGCGTCGTCGCGAACGACTACGCCGGCACGGCGCTCGTGCTCGCGATCGCGATGCTGCTGCTCGTGGCCGGACTGGTGCACCGGCCGGCGGTCTCCGCCGAGCGCGGCGACCAAGCGGCGATGCTGACCGCGGTGCGCGGCTTCGTGACCAGCCAGGCCGCCGAGTGGCAACCCGGGCTGGAGCGGCTCGACGCCGTGCGCCTCGCGCCCGACGTCTACCGGGCGTGCGTGCCGGGCGACGACCCACGCCGCTCGCTCTGCCTGATCGTCGACACCGACCAGCGCCCCGCGGGCGTCACGCGTGACAACTCGATGGAGCCCAACGGTCCTAGAGCGCCAGGCTGAGCGGATTCTCGAGCCGCGTGCGGATGCGGCCGAGGAACTGCGCGGCTTCGGCTCCGTAGAGGATCCGGTGATCGCACGTGAGCGTCAGCTCCATGATCGGGCGCACGGTCACCTCGCCCTCGCGCACGACCGGGCGCTCCGTCAGCTCTCCGACGGCCAGGATCGCCGCTTGAGGCGGGTTGATCACCGCGGTGAAGCGCTTGATGCCGAACATGCCGAGGTTCGAGACGGTGAAGGTCCCCGACGACAGCTCCGGCGGCGTGATCTGACCTTCTCGCACGCGCTCGGCGAGCGAGCGTGCGTCACGCGCGATCTGGCCGAGCGACTTGCTGTCGGCGTCGAAGATCGTCGGTACTACCAGCGCATCCTGGCCAGCAACCGCGATGCCCACGTTGACACGCGAGTAGAGCTCGAACCTGCCGTCGCGGTAGGCGCCGTTGGCGCGCGGGAACTCGGTCAGCGCGAGCGCTGACGCCTTGACCACCAGGTCGTTGAAGGACGGCGCCGGCGCGTCGCCCGCGGCCGCCTTGAGCTGCTCGCGGAACTCGACCGCGGCGTGCATGTCGACCTCGCACGTGACCACGAACTCGGGCGCCGTCGCCTTGGACTCCGCCATCCGGCGCGCGATCGTCTGCTGCAGGCGGCTCAGGTCCTCGGTCGTCGTCTCCCCGCGGCCGCTGTCCTTGTCCCCCGTGACCGCGGATCTTGGCGCCACCGCCTCCTTCGAGTCCGTCGCCTCCGGCTCCTCCGCGGGCTGCTGCGCGCCGTTCGTCGCGGCGGCCTCGACGTCGGACTTCACGATCCGCCCACCAGGCCCGGATCCCGCGAGCGTCGACAGCTCGACGCCGCGCTCCTTCGCCATCCGGCGGGCGACCGGCGACGCCTTGACGCGCCCGTTCTCCTGCTCGCGCTCCGGTCGCGGCTCCGGCTCGTCCTGCTCCTCGGTCGCGACGGGGTCGGGTTGCTTGACGCGCTCGACCTCGTCCTCCGGCGCATCGGCGCCGCCGTCCTGCTCCTCGTCCGCGCCTGCGTCGCCCGAGGACTCGGCCGGCTCGGCGCCTCCGCCCCCTCCGATCTGCGCGATCGTCTCGCCGACCGCGAGCGTGTCGCCCTCCTGGGCGAGGATCTTCAGCGCGCCGGCCGCGTCGGCCTCGTAGGTCATGTTGGCCTTGTCCGTCTCGATCTCGACGAGCTCCTCGCCGCGCTTGACCTCGTCCCCGTCGGACTTCAGCCACTTGAGGATCGTGCCCACCTCCATCGAGTCGGACAGGCGAGGCATTGCGACATCGGCCATGCCGGGAAGGTATAGAGCACGGAGTCACTCGGCCCGCCCGCGTGGATGCATCGAGCCGTCGCGCGGCCGCTTCAGCGCAGCTCCCAGCGGCGCCAGCGACGCATGAACTCACGCGCCTCGAGCTGCGAGAGGTCCGCCTTGAGCGCTCGCGAAAGGCGTCCGGTCTGAGCGGGCTCGGTGTCCCAGAACAGCGCCACCTCGCCCGAGGCGATCTCGACGATCTCGACCTGGTCGACGCGCCCGGGGTGCGCGAGTGCGGCCGGCCCGCGACCACCGCGTCGCACGATCAGCTCGTACTCGCGGTTCGCCTTCATGCAGCGGTCGCCAGCGCGCGCGCGGCCGCCTCGAGCTCGCGGTCGCCGTGGAACACACGGCCACCGACCCGGACCGCCGGCACGTCGCGCACCCCGGCCTGGTGCGCGGCCTCGACGGCGGCGTCCAGGCGCGCGCGGGTGCCCTTCAGCGTGGCTGCCTTGATCACGGCCGCCGGGTGCATCTCGGCCGCGGCGGCGGCCAGCAGCACGGAGTCGCGGTCGCTCAGGTCGCGCCCGGCCGCGAACGCCTGCCGGAACGCGGCCATCGAATAGGCGACCACGCGACCGACCTGCTTGGCATAGGTCGCGACGAGCATCGCCCATTCGGTGTCGGCGGGGAACTCCGGCGGCCAACGCAGCGGCAGCAGACCGTAGGCCGCGGCGCGCCGTTCGATGTCGGAGCGGTAGATCGTCTCCTCCTCGCCGCAGCGGAAGCCGCCCGGTCCGCCGATGCGCACGGGCGCGAACTCGGGCACCGCACCGAGCACCTCGACGACGCGCTCCGCGGCGAGGTACGCCTCGGGCGAGCCGACGTCGAAGTAGAAGACGGGCTGGTCAGCCGTGGATGAGCCAGCCATCGGCTGCGCGGGCCGCTTCCATCACGCCCTCGGAGAACGTCGGATGGCCGTGCACGATCCGCGCGACCTCCGCGTAGCCGCCCTCGAGCGCCTTGGCGTTGACCAGCTCCTGGATCAGGTCGACGGCCTTGGCGCCGACGATGTGGCCGCCGACGAGCTCGCCGTACTGCTTGTCGCCGATCACCTTGATCACGCCGGAGCGGTCGCCGTAGACCGTCCCGGCGCCGACGGCGCCGTACTGCAGCCTGCCGACCACCACGTCGAGCCCCTGCTCGCGCGCCTGCTCCTCGGTCAGCCCGAAGGACGCGACGTTCGGCGCGCAGAACGTCGCCCGCGGGATGTCCACGTACTCGAGCGCGTGCGTCTTCATGCCGGCGGCGTCCTCGACCGCGATGATGCCCTCGTCGGAGGACTTGTGCGCGAGCGCGGGACCGCGAACGATGTCGCCGATCGCGTAGACGTTCTCCTTGGAGGTCCGCTGGCGCCCGTCGACCGCGATCAGGCCACCGTCGTCGAGCTCGACGCCGGCGGCGTCGAGGTTGAGCGCCTCGACGTCGGGGGCGCGGCCGGCGGCGATGACGAGCCAGTCCACCTCCGCCTGCTCGTCACCGTAGGAGAAGCTGACCGACGCGTCGCCCGACTTCACGTTCTCGACCAGCGTGCCGGTGTGGATCTCGATGTTCTGCTTGGACAAGGCGCGGCCGGCGACCTTCGAGATCTCGGCGTCCTCGGTCGGCAGCACGCGGTCGAGCGCCTCGAACAGGAGCACCTGCGTGCCCATGCGGCCGTAGGCCGAGGCGATCTCGGCGCCCGACGCGCCGGCGCCGATCACCGCGAGCGACCCGGGGAGCTCCTCGAGCGCCCACGCCTCCTCCGTGGCGATCACGCGCCCGCCGAAGCTCGTGCCGGGCACCGGCTTGGGGATCGACCCGGTGGCGATCACGACCGTCTTGACGTCCAGCTCCTGCTCACCGACGACGACCTTGCCCGCGGCCGTCAGCGAGGCCATGCCCTCGATCACGTCGACCTTGTTCTTCTTCATCAGGCCGCTGACGCCGCCGGTCAGCGTCTTGATCACCTTGCGGCGGCGCTCGCCGACCGCCGCGAAGTCGATCGACCGCTCGGGCACGGTGATGCCGAAGTCCGACGCCTCGTCGATCTCGGAGACGATGTCCGCGACCCGCAACACCGCCTTGGCCGGGATGCAGGCGTAGTTCAGGCACCGGCCGCCGATCACGTCCTTCTCGACGACGGCCGTC
>DASQMT010000190.1:0-8068 GCA_035645355.1 Solirubrobacteraceae bacterium
CGCATCTGGGTCGCGCGTCCCGACCGCGACCGCGACCTCGTCGCGGTTGCCCACCGCGACCGTGGCCAGCGCCAGCGCCGTCCGCGCCCACTCTCCCGCCTCGGCCTCGTCGGCCCAGAACATCGGCCGGTGGTCGAGGTCGTGAACGGTGACGCCGCGCGCCTCCGCACGTTTCTCGAGCGCGGCGAGGGTCGCCCCGCGGCTCGGCTCCGCCGACAGCCCGGTGCCGGTCGTCCAGAACACGCGCGCGCGACGGATCGCGTCGAGGTCGAGCTCGTCGGCCGCGAGCGTCATGTCGGGCGCCGTCGGCTCGCGGTAGAACAGCAGCGGGAAGTCGTCGGGCGGGAAGATCTCGCAGAACACGACCGGCGTTCGCAGCGTCGGGTGCGTGCCGACGAAGCGGTCCTCGACGCCGAAGCCGCGCAGCGCGGCGCGCACGTACGGACCGAACGGGTCGTCGCCGACCTTCGTGATCACCGCGCTGCGCGAGCCCAGCCGCGCGGCCGCGACAGCGACGTTCGTCGGGCTGCCGCCGAGCGACTTGGCGAACGTGCGCACCTCGGCGAGCGGCACGCCGATCTGCTCGGGGTAGAGGTCGACGCCGACGCGACCCATCGTGATCAGGTCGAAAGGCATGCGGTGGCCTCCAGCTCGTGACGCAGCCGTAGCAGCTGGGTGTCGAGGTCTGGCAGCTCGACACCCAGCACGTCCGCGGTCGCGCGCGCATCGAGCCGCGTGTCGTAGGGCACGGCTTCGGCGGGCGGCTCCGGAGGCGGGCCGCCGCACACGAGCGCAGCGTCGAGGGCGAAGGCGGCGGCCGCCCGCCGGGCCAGCGTGAGGCGGTCGACGTGCTCGCCGCCGCAGCAGTGCAGCACGCCGTGCACGTCGCGCTCCAGCGCCCGCCAGATCAGCTCGCCGGCATCCGTCGCGAGCGTCGGCGTCGCGAGCATGTTGATCGCGTCGCTCTCCCAGACGACGAACGGCTCGCCCGCGCGCAGCGCCTCGACCAGCGCGGCGACGAAGTAGCCGAAGCCGTGATCCTGGCGGCGCGGCGCGGCCGGGCGCGCCTTGTGGACGCCCTGCACACCCGCGAGTCGTGCGACCGTCCAGCGCTCCGCGCGCTCGCTCACGACGAGCTCGCTCGCAGCCTTCAGGAAGCCGTACTGGTTGACCGGATTGGGCGGCTCGTCCTCCCTCGCCGGGCCCTGGGTGCCGTCGAACACCCAGTCGGTCGAGACGAGCACGAGCTGGGCGCCGGCCTTGTCCGCGGCGTCGACCAGGCTGCGGGTCGCGCCCACGTAGGCGTCCCAGGCCGCGCGCTTGTTCGCGACCATCACGGCCGGATCGTTGAGGATCGCCGCGTGCACGATCGCGTCCGGCGGGTCGTCGGCGACCGCGCGCAGCGTGGCGTCGCGGTCGGTCAGGTCGAGCTCGCGGTGCCCCGGCGCCTGCAGCTGCGCGCCGTGCTCGGCGAACACCGCAGCGAGGTTGGAGCCGACGAACCCGGACGCACCCGTGAGCAGCAGCTTCACGCCGATGCCACCTCCATCTCGGCGACGGCCACGGGCCGGTGCTCGCGCAGCGAGCGCCACGCCGCGAGCCCGATCACGAGCGGCGCGCGCGCGTCGGCGGTCGTGACGAGCGGGGTGCGCCCGCTCTCGATCGCATCCACGAACGCGTCCCACTCGCGCATGTAGCTGGGGATGTAGCGCTCGAGGTAGAAGTAGGGCAGCGTCGACGCGCGCGAGCCCTCCGCGGTGCGCACGACCGCACTGTGGGCGAGCGGGTTCTCCGATGCCGCCATCCCGGCGGAGCCGAACACCTCGACGCGCTGGTCGAAGCCGTAGACCGCGCGGCGCGAGTTGTCGATCGCGGTCAGGCAGCCGTTCTCGTGCACGAGCGTGACGAGCGCGGTGTCGACGTCGCCGGCATCCGCGAAGCCCTCGTCGACGTGCACGCCGCCGCGTGCGAAGACGTCGACGACCTCGGAGCGCGCCACGTAGCGCGCCATGTCGAAGTCGTGGATCGTCATGTCGAGGAAGATGCCGCCGGACACCTCGACGTAGGAGAGCGGCGGCGGCGCCGGGTCGCGGCTGGAGATGCGAACGAGCTGCGGATGGCCGATCGTGCCCGCGGCGACGGCGTCGTGGACAGCCTGGTGGGCCGGGTCGAAGCGGCGGTTGAAGCCGATCTGGAACGGGACGCCGGCGCGGTCGACCTCGGCCAGCGCGCGGTCGACCTCGGCCAGGTCGAGCGAGACCGGCTTCTCGCAGAAGATCGCCTTGCCCGCGCGCGCGGCGGCGACCACCAGCTCCGTGTGGGTGTCTGTGCTCGAGCAGATCGCGACCGCGTCGGCGTCCAGCGCAAGCGCCTCCTGGACGCTCACCGCCGGCACGCGGAGCCCGTGCGCCACGGCGCGTGCCGCCTGCGCGTCGGCGTCCGCGACCGCCACCAGCTCGGCGCCGTCGATCCGCCGCGCGAGCAGCTCGGCGTGCATGCTGCCGATCCGCCCCACGCCGATCACCGCGATCCGCATCGTCAGTCCTCCCGCAGCGTCACGACGTCCTCCCAGCAGCCCGACCGCGCCGAGCGCAGCAGCGCCGCCTGGACCGACACCCAGGCGAGCGCCGCGTCGAAGCCGGGGCTGAAGGGCCGGTCCTGCGCGACGGCGGCGCAGAACTCGGCGTCCTCGATCGTCACGAGGTCCTCGAAGCCGATCCCGTTCGCGCTGCCGGGCACGAAGCTGCCGTGCGGCGGGAAGCGCTCGCCGCCGAGCACCGTGGTGTAGCCCGAGCCGCGGTCGCCGGTCGCGCGGTAGAGGCGGAGCTCGTTGAGCGCCTCGAGGTCCCAGGCGGCCGCCCCGTCGGTGCCATGGACGTCGAACGCCATCTGGCTCTCGGGCCCGACGATCGCCCGGCTCGCCTCGAACGATCCGCGCGCGCCGGAGGCGAACTCGCACAGCATCCCGGCGTAGTCCTCGTTCGTGACCGCGCCGTGCGGGTCCCCGGGGCGGCCGCGACCGTAGTGCGAGCCGGCGCCGAGCGGGCGCTCGGGTATGAACGTCGCGGTCGTGCCGACGACGCGCGTGATCGGGCCGGCGAGAAAGTGCGCGAGGTCGACGCTGTGCGAAAGCAGGTCCGACGTGACGCCGTGGCCGCCCTCGTCGAGCCGGAAGCGCCACGAGAGCACGCCGAGGGGGTCGGCGCCGTACATCGAGAAGAAGCGCCCGCGATAGTTCGTCAGCGTCCCGAGCTCGCCGGCCGCGATCAGCTCGGCGGTGTAGCGCACGAGCGGCGCCCAGCGGTAGTTGAAGCCGACGCCGCCGATCACGCCCGCGCTCCGCACCGCGCGCTCGGCGCGCACCGTCTGCTCCGGCGTGCCGCCGACCGGCTTCTCGCAGAAGACGTGCTTGCCCGCCTGCGCGGCCGCCTCTACCAGATCGACGTGGAGCATGTTCGGCGCCGCGATCACGACCACGTCGACCTGCGGGTCATCGATCACCCGGCGCCAGTCATCGCTCGCGCGCTCGAACCCGAACGCCGCCATGGCCTCGCCGGCGACTCCGGGCGCCGGATCGGCGCAGGCCACCAGCCGCGGGTCGCAGCCCCGCTCGCCGAAGAGCATCGGCAGGCGCGCGAACGAGCGGGCGTGCGCGCGTCCCAGCCAGCCGAAGCCGACTATGCCGATGCCGATGCGCCGCCGGCGGCCGGAGGGGACTGTCCCCCCCGCGGGCACTGTCCCCGTCTGGCGCTCGGGGGGGACTGTCCCCTTCACCCCGGCCCTTCGAGCTGGCTCTCGAGCTCGTGCGTCAGCTGGTCGAGCTCGGCGCCGCCGGACATCATCTTCACCAGCTCGTCGCGGCCGATCTCGCCGCGCCGCCAGTCGCCGAGCAGCCGGCCGCGGTTGAGCACCACGAAGCGGTCCCCGACCGGATAGGCATGGTGCGGGTTGTGCGTGATGAAGATCACTCCGAGCCCGCGCTCGCGCGCCTGCACGACGTAGCGCAGCACGACGCCCGACTGCTTGACGCCGAGTGCCGAGGTCGGCTCGTCGAGGATCAGCACCTTGGCCCCGAAGTAGACGGCGCGCGCGATCGCGACCGCCTGGCGCTCGCCGCCCGAGAGCGTGCCGACCGGCTGGTCGGCGTCGCGCACGTCGATGCCCATCTTGCGCATCTCCTCGCGCATCGTCTGCTGCGCGCGCCCGACGTCGATGCGCCGCAGCGGACCCTTCCCGACCGTCGGCTCCGAGCCGAGGAAGAAGTTGCGCCAGACCGACATCAGCGGCACCGTCGCGAGGTCCTGGAACACGGTCGCGATGCCGCGCTCACGGGCGTCGCGCGGCGACTTGAAGCGCACGGGCTCGCCCTCGACGAGGAACTCGCCGTCGTCGTGCGGGTGGACGCCCGCCAGGATCTTGATGAAGCTCGACTTGCCCGCGCCGTTGTCGCCGAGCACGCACGTCACCTCGCCGGCGCCGACGCCAAGTGAGATGTCCTTGAGCGCGATGACATTGCCGAAGTACTTCGACACGCCGCGGACCTCGAGTAGCGGCGCCTTCTCGGCGGTCATCGCCGCGCCCCCTCCGCACGGTGGCGGACGAGGTTGTTGACGAGCACCGCGAGCAGCAGGATCACGCCCAGGAAGAGAAAGCGCCAGTCCGTGTTCCAGCCCGAGAACTGGATCCCGATGAACGCCATGCCGACGATCAGGGCGCCCAGCGAGGCGCCGATCGCCGAGCCGTAGCCGCCCGTCAGCAGGCAGCCGCCGACGACCGCGGCGATGATGTAGGTGAACTCCTCGCCGACGCCCTGGCCGGCCTGCACCGAGCTCAGTCGCAGCGCGATCATGATGCCGACCAGCGCGGCCGCGATCGCGGTCGTCATGAAGAGCGCGATCTTGACGCGCGCCACCGGGACGCCGACGTTGCGCGACGCGTTCGCGTCGCCGCCGACGGCGAAGATCCAGTTCCCCGCGCGCGTGCGCGCGAGCACCCAGGTCGCGAGCGCGGCGATCGCGATCCACCAGATCACGCTGATGCGGAAGTTGTGCGGCGCCCAGAAGGTCGAGCTGAAGAGCTTGGAGGCGCTGTCGTATCCGGGCACGTCGCCGAGTCCGGCCACGCGCACAGTGCCCGTGATCGCCTTCGTGACGCCGAGGTTGACGCCCTGGAGCACGAAGAAGGTGGCCAGCGTGACGATGAAGCTCGGCAGCTTCGTGCGCATCACCATGTAGCCGTTGAGGAAGCCGACCGTCGCCGCGAACAGGAACGTGAGCGCGATCGCGGGCCACATCGAGATGCCCCACTCCGTCGTCAGCAGGCCCATCAGCAGCCCGGTGGTGCCGGTCATGACCCCGGCCGAGAGGTCGAACTCGCCGCCGATCATCAGCAGCGCGACGGCGACCGCCATGATCCCGAGCGTCGAGGCGACGTCAGTCCAGTTCGCGATCCCGTTGAGCGTCCCGAAGACGTCGGTCGTGAGCCAGAAGAAGGCGCAGATGACGAGCGCACCGAGCAGCGAACCGACCTCGGGGCGGCGCATCAGCCGCGCGACGAGGCCGATGTTCGCCAGGCGCTCGTCCGCCACCGGCTCGGGGGTGGGTGCTCCAGGGGCCGTGACGGCGGCGGCCCTGCTGCCGCCGCCGCTGGCCTCGTTCATCGGGTGCCGTCCTGCGCCAGCTGCGCGACGGTCTCCGCGTTGTCCTTCGTGACGAAGCCCGGGCCCGTGAGCACAGGCTGCCCGCCGCCGACCGTGTTGGCGTTCGTCTTGTTGAGCGTCAGGAACACCACCGGCAGGTAGCCCTGCAGGTACTGCTGCTGGTCGATGGCGAACTCGATCTCGCCGTCCTGGATCGCCGTCACGACGTCGCCGCTGAGGTCGAACGTGCCGAGCTTGGCGCTCGAGCCGGCGCCCTTGATCGCGTCGCGCGCCGCAACCGCGATGTCCGGGTTCAGTGCGAGCACCGCGTCGATCGACTTGTCGGCCTGCAGCTTGGACTGGATCTCGGTGAGCGTCGTCTGGACGTCGTCGGTGCCCTTGACCTGGAGGTTCTCGACCTCGCCGCCGAAGCCCGTCTTGGCGCCGTCGCAACGCTGGTTGAGGCCGATGTTTGCCTGCTCGTGGATGACGCACAGCACCTTCTTCGCGCCGGCCTCCTTGAACTTGGCGCCCGCGCCCTCGCCCGCGATCTCCTCGGTCTGCCCCACGTGCGTGTACGCGCCGAGGCTCTCGTAGTCGTCAGCGCCCGAGTTCAGCGTGATGATCGGGATGCCCGCGTCGACCGCCTTCTGGAGCGAGTCCTTCAGCGCGTCCGGGTTCGGCGCGGAGACGGCGAGGCCGTCGACCTTCTCGGTCACGGCCGAGTCAATCAGCTGCGCCTGCTTCTGCGGGTCGTTGTTGGACTCGGAGTACTTCAGCGTCACGCCCATCTGCTTCGCGCCATCCTCGGCGCCCTTCTTCGCGACCGCCCAGAACGAGCCGCCGTCGCCGTGCGTGACCATGGCGATCGTGACGTCCTGGCCCTGTGTCAGGTCGACGTCGTCCTTGGTAGCGGGCGAGCCTCCTGAGTCGCCTCCGCCATCGTCGTCGCCCCCGCATGCTTCCGCGAAGACGGCCAGGCCCAGCACCATCAGAAGCGCCAGCAGCCCGGCGCGCAGTCCTCTCATGTCACACCCTCTCTCTCCGTGAAGCCGTGCTTGCCAGAAACTCGATGCTCGCACGCACATCGAGCACCGGACCGCTGCCCACCGGTGGCTCCTCGCCGGTGATCGCGGCGTCCTGCTCGAGCACGAGCCAGCGCTCGTACCCCTGGGCGTCAAGCTCGGCGAGCACCTCCGCGATGCTCGCGTCGCCGTGGCCCAGCGGGCGGAACATACCGGCCTGGGTCGCCCCCATGAGGGTCAGCTCGCCCGTCCGGTAGCGCGAGGCCACGACCGCGTCGACGTCCTTGAGGTGGACGTGCGTCACACGCTCGCCGTGATCGCGCAGGAAGCCGACCGGATCGCAACCCCCGATCAGGAGGTGTCCCGTGTCCAGGCACCAGCCGACCTCGGTCAGGGCGAGCAGCCGCTCGACGTCATCGGCGCTCTCCACGAGCGTGCCCGCGTGCGGATGCAGCGCGAACGTCAGCCCGTGATCGGCGACGAGCGCCGCGACCTCCGTCAGGTTGGTCGCCAGGTGGGTGAGCTGGGTCCGGTCCAGAGGCCGCGGTGGCGACCAGTCGGCGTCCATCACCGCCGCTGCCACGAACACGTCTCCGCCCGCGCCGCTGAGCAGTGCGGCGATCTGCGCCGCGGCGGCGCGAGCCTCGGCGCTCTCGCGCTCATGCAGCACGAGCGGGACGAAGCCGCCCACGAGCGCGAGCCCGTGGGCGTCGAGGCGCGCGCGCAGGTCCCGGGCGTCGAGCGGCAGGTAGCCGAGCGGCCCGAGCTCGGTGGCCGTCAAGCCGAGCTCCGCCATCTCGGCGAGCACGCGCTCGGGAGGCAACTGCCTCCCCCAGCCGGGCACCTCGCACACGCCCCAGGAGATCGGGGCACCCGCCAGGCGGCGCGGGTGCGCGGGGGCGCGCTGGTCGGGCTCGTCGGGCCTCATCGTGGCTCGCTTGGAGCGCTCCAAGAAATTAGCGCGCTCCAAACGGTGCGCAGTATGCTTCCGGCGGCCATGGCTGTCAAGCGCGCGGACGGGAAGCCGCCGACCATGGAGGACGTCGCTCGCGCGGCCGGCGTCTCGCGCGCGCTCGTGTCGCTCGTTATGCGCGACAGCCCGCAGGTCAGTCCTCACCGCCGCACGCGCGTGCTGACGGCGGCGGAGCAGCTCGGGTACCGGCCCAACGCGATGGCGCGGAGCCTCGCGAGCCGGCGCACGCAGACCGTCGGCGTGCTGCTCAACGATCTCCACAACCCGTTCTTCGCCGAGATCGCCGACGGGCTCGAGACGCTCGCCGCGGAGCTGGGCTATCGCATCTTCCTGATCACCGGCGGACGCCAGCCGGGCCGTGAGCGCGCGATGCTCGACGGCCTGCTCGAGTACCGCACGGACGGGATCATCCTCGTAAGCCCGCGCATGCGC
>DASQMT010000191.1:0-9871 GCA_035645355.1 Solirubrobacteraceae bacterium
GCAAACGCCGCGCCCTACGGCCTGTCGGCGGCCGTCTACGGCCGCGACCCGGCGCTGCTCGAGCAGGCGGCGCGCACGGTCCGCTCAGGCGTGCTCGCGCTCAACCGGCGCGGCGACGCCGTCGACCTCGAGGCCCCGTTCGGCGGTCGCGGCCGCTCTGGCAACGGGCAGGCAGAGGGTGGCGAGTACGTCTACGGTGCGCTCACGGACCTGCAGGCCGTCTACGGCTGAGGCACGAGGCTCGGCGCGGCCTCGCACGCGCACAGCGCTTCCAGCGCCGGGGTGACGTCGTGGCGCTCGTCGGCGAACGGCCCGCGCCCGCCGCTGGCGTGTGTGAGCTCGCGATGCACGCGCTCGAGATCGCCCGGACTGAGCGCGCGATGCAGCGGATGCGCCACCAGCTCCGGACAACGCGGGCAGGCCCAGTCCTGCGTCAGGTGCCAGTGCGCAGCCAGCGAGTCGACGCGGCGCACGTCGGGCCAGTCGGCCTGGGGCCGGAACTGCCGCGCGGACCAGTCGATGCTCCAATCGCCCGCGCGCACGGTCCAGTGGCGGATCGCCAGCGGGTCGAACAGGGGCCAGCGCCCCGAGCCCTCCGGAAACGGCGCGCGGCTGCCGGAGAGCAGCAGCAGCCCGCATTCGACGCCGCGCGCGCGCAGCCACTCGGCGCACTCGACCGACACGGCGAGGCAGTTCGCGTACGCGCCCGCCGGGTCCTCGCAGACGCGCGCCGGCTCCGCGGGCGCGAACTCCTGCAGCAGGAGTCTGAGGCGCTGCGGAGCTCCGTCCCCGGACATGCCGGGAACTCTTGCACGCTCAGGCGGCGATGGACAGCCCCGCGGGCTCGAGCGGGCGCAGCTCGTCGGCGTAGGAGACCGAGACGCGATGCAGCGCCCCGTCACCATCGACGGTGTACTGGCCCAGCCGCCACAGCGGTGGCGAGTAGGCGTGGATCGAGACCGCGCGCGGCTCGGCGCAGGTCAGCCGGTGGATGCGGGAGGGACCGAAGGCGAATCCACCGCCGGCGCGGTGGCACGTGCGGCGCTCGGGCTGCGCCAGCAGTAGCGCGTGCTCCTCGAGTGCTCCCTCGACCACGTGCACGGCGCCGCTCGACGTGTCGTGATCGTGCCAGCCCGTGTCGTTCTCCGGCAGCCAGAAGATCGCCCACAGGTCGACGTTGGGGTCGCGGTGCAGGGAGGCGTAGCTGCGCTCGCGGGCATCCATGTCCAGGTGCGGCGTCCATAGATCGGGCTCCTGTGCGACGTGCCTCACGAGCGCCAGCAACTCGTCGCGCTCGAGCAACCGGGCGGGCAGCCCGAGGCCCTCGATGAACTCGGTCGTGTCGGTCGTCATGTCGGCACCTTGTCTGGATGGCGGGCGAGCAGCCGCCCGGGATTGCGGATCTTGATGGCGTTCAGCGCCGCCTCGCCGAGGGCGAGCGGCGCGGCGTCGCAGTACGGTCGATCCGTGCCGTGGCAGATGACGTCCACGCCGAGCACGCGGATCACGGCGTCGACCGCCAGCGTGCCGTAGCACGACGTCTCCACGAAGGTGAGCGGGTCGACGGCTCCGCTGTCGCCGCCGCGCGCGCGCTGGCGCTCGCCGTGCAGCGGGCCGAGGCCGGCGAGCGCGGCGAAGCACACCGGCAGGTCGGGGAAGCGCTCGCGGCCGCCGTCCGCCCAGGCCCACCAGGCGGCGTGCAGCTGGCTGACGTACGGCACCACCGGCGCCCACCATCCGGGGCGCCCCGGATCGTCCTGCGCGCCGGCCGGTCCGGGGTGGACGAGCAGCGCGGCGCCTTCATTATCGAGCACCTCGAGCAGCGGCGCCAGGCGCTCGAGCGCGTCCGGGGCGGCGAGCACGTCGGCCGCCAGCTCGAGGCCGAGCGCGCCCCGGTCGAGCGCGTCGCGCAGCGCGGCGGCGTCCGGCTCGAGCACGCCGGCCATCGCCCAGGCGGCGAACGGCGCGCCGAGCGCGAGCGCGCCGTCGAGCCACGCCTCGGCGAGCTCCGCCGCCACAGCGGGGTCGAGGCGGTCCAGGCCGAGTGAAGCGGCGGGGGAGATGCAGATGCGCTCGTCGCCCTCGGCGGCGGCGGCCGCCGCGCGCCGGGCCGGATCGTGGTCTGAAGGGTCGATCGAGTATGGCCGCTCATCCGGGAGCACCAGCCTCCAGCCGTCCAGCCGGGGCGCCTCGGCTCGGGCGCGAAGCGCGTCGATGAACGCGGGCGGCCATAGATGTTGATGGATGTCGGTCATGCTTAAGCGATTCACTGAATCGTTTCACTGAATCGTTTCACTGAATCGCTTAAGCACTGTAGCGCAGAAGCGCCTTCGTGCCAACGCCGGTACTCGAGGGCCCCGAGCGGCGCCGATCGGACGGCATCGGTCTGCGGCTGGTTCAATGCGCGGGTGCCCGCGCGGCTGCCCGCTCTCCTCGCAGCGCCTCCGGCGGGCAAGGCGTCCCTGCTCCTCACGAACGCCCGGCTGCTCGACGGCACCGGAGCGCCGGCGCGCGAGCGCGCGTCCGTGCTGGTGCGCGATGGCCGCATCGCCGCGATCGACGGCGCCGATCCGCCCGCGGATTGCCGCGTGCTGGACGTGGGTGGCCGCACGCTGATGCCGGGGCTCGTGGACGCGCACGCGCACCTGACTGCCAAGCTGCCGGCGCCTGCCGAGGGCGCGGAGCCGCTGCTGTCCGGGACGGCGGCACACGTCGTCGCCGCGCATCTCGCCGAGGCGCTGAGACGTGGCGTGACGACGATCCGCGACGTCGGCTCTTACGGCAGCACCGCCGTCGAGGCACGGCAGGCGATGCGGCTCGGCGCCTTCCGCGGGCCGCGACTGCTGACCTGCGGGCGGATCATCTCCGCCACCAGTCCGGGCGGCCGCTTCTTCGACGGCATGTACCGCGAGGCCGACGGTCCCGACGACATCCGCCGCGCGGTGCGCGAGCAGCTCCGCCACGGGGCCGACTTCGTGAAGGTGATGACGACCGGCGCCCGGTCGGTCGAGCTCGAGGACCCCGATCCCGCGCAGCTGACGAACACAGAGGTGGAGACGCTCACCGACGAGGCGCACAGGCTCGGCTACCGGGTGGCCGCCCACGCGGAGGGCCTGGCCGGCACGCAGATCGCGATCGAGGCCGGCATCGACACGATCGAGCACGGCATGTACCTCAACCAGCGCACCGACCTGCTCGAGCGCATGGCGCGCACGGGCCAGGTGCTGGTGCCGACCCTGTCGTGCTTCTACGGCGTGGCGGGCACCGACGAGCGCGGCGGCTCCGCGGCGAGCACCTGGAGCCCGCTGCTGGTGGAGCTCGCGCGGCACAACCTCGAGCAGGCCGACCGCACCCTGGCGGCGGCCCGCGCCGCGGGAGTCAAGATCGCGCTCGGCCACGACTGGATGCCGTTCTACGACAGCGCCGTCGAGCTCGAGCGCATGGTCCACCACGGCATGCCCGCGGCCGAGGCGCTCGTCGCCGCGACCGCGACCGGCGCGGACGCGCTCGGGCTCGCGGACCAGCTCGGGACCGTGCAGGCCGGCCGGATCGCCGACCTGGTCGTCGTCGACGGCGACCCGCTGAGCGTCCCGGGCCTGCTGCGCCGGCGCGAGCGCATCTGGCTCGTCCTGCAGCTGGGCGAGCCGGTCGCCGGCGTCGCGCTCGAGCGGGAGCCCGTGTATGCCTGAGCGCGGCGGCGCCTACGTCGAGCGGCTCTCGCTCACGCCCGTCAAGAGCCTCGAGCTGCAGCACCCGGACGCGATCGCGCTGGGACCCCAAGGCGTGCCTGAGGACCGCCGCTTCTTCCTGATCGACGAGCGCGGGCGGCTCGTCAACGGCGCTCGCCATGGGACGCTCGTGCGCGCGCGGGCGGCGTTCGACGGCGCGCTGCTGCGCATCGACCTCCCGGACGGACAGGGCGTGGCCGCGGAGATCAGCCTGGGCGCGCCCGTGTCGGTCGACTGGGAGGTGGGCTTCTCCGTCGACGGGCGGATCGTCGGTGGCCCGTTCGCGAATGCGCTGTCGGCGTTCGCCGGCTTCGCCGTGCAGCTCGTCCGTGCCGAAGACACGCGCGCCGCGTGGTCCTGGCATCCGGCGTCGCTGGTCGGCTCGGCCTCGATCGCGGCGCTCGCGGTCGGTGGCCGCGACCCCCGGCGGTTCCGGATGCTGATTCAGATCGCCGGCGCCGAGCCGTTCGAGGAAGATGGCTGGGCCGGGCGCTCGGTCAGCATCGGCGAGGCCGTCGTTGCCGTCCGCGGCCCCTGCACCCGCTGCGTCACGACGAATCGCGACCCGGCCACCGGGATCACCGACTTCAACACGATGCGCGCGCTGCGCAAGCAGCGCGGGCGCGTCGAGCTGGGCGTGTACGGCGACGTCGAGGCGGCGGGGACCGTGCGCGTGGGAGACCGGGTGCAGCCGCTGTGATGGACGCGCTCGAGCAGCGCGTCTGCGAGCACATCGCGAGCCGCGAGCACGAGCTCGTCGGGCTGCTGCAGGAGCTGATCGGTTTCGACACCGTCGCCCGCGACATCAGCGCGCCGGCGGGCGACGTGGCCGCGTTGCAGCGCTACCTGGGCGACCGGCTCCGCGAGCACGGCGCGGAGGTGGCGGTCGAGGAGCCCGAGACCACGGGTCTGGCCGGCCATCCGTTCATCGCCGACGGCTTCTCGTTCGCCGGGCGCCCACAGCTCGTCGCGCGCTTTCCCGGCGCGGGCGCCGGCAGGGCGCTGCTGCTCAACGGCCACATCGACGTCGTCTCGGTCGAGCCGCGCGAGGCCTGGTCGGCCGATCCCTTCGGCGGCGAGTTGCGCGACGCGGCCGTATACGGGCGCGGGGCCTGTGACATGAAGGGCGGCGTGGCGGCGATGGCCTTCGCCGCCGAAGCGCTCGCCGACCTGGGCGTACGGCTGCGCGGCGACCTGCTCGTCAACACCGTCAGCGACGAGGAGACGACCGGCGCGGGCGGTCTCGTGTCGGCGCGGACGCTGCGCGCGGACGCGGCGATCGTGCCTGAGCCCAGCGCGCTGGACGTCTGGATCGCCTGCCGCGGCTCCCTGCTCGCGAGCGTGCACGTCGAGGGACGCAGCGGGCATGCGGGCATCGCACCGCGCCACCACGCCGAGGGTGGTCCCGTCAACGCGATCGACAAGGCGGCATATCTGCTCGAGGCGATCCGCCGGCTCAACGAGGAGTGGGCGCTGCGCGAGCGCCACCCCTACCTGGCCCCGGCCGAGTGCGTGACGACGGGCATCGAGGGTGGCGAGTGGCGCGTCAGCTACCCGGCCCGCTGCCGGATCGAGTGTCACTTCGAGTACCTGCCCGAGCAGGCCGACGCCCAAGGCTGGGGCTCGCGCGTCGAGCGCGAGTTCGAGGACTGGATCGCGCGCGCCGCCGCCGCGGACCCGTGGCTGCGCGAACATCCGCCAACGGTCGAATGGATCCTCGGCGGCGTTCAACCGGCGCAGGTGACCGCCGACGAGCCGATCGTCCAGACGCTGCTGGACACGCAGCGCGACCTCGGCCGCGAGGCACGGCTCGGCGGGCTCGACAACTGGCATGACGGGGCGACGCTGATCACCGAGGGCGGCATCCCGGCCGTCATCTTCGGGCCTGGGGAGATCGCCTTCGCTCATGCGGCCGACGAGCACGTCGGGATCGCCGAGCTCGTGGCCTGCGCGCAGGGGATCGCGCTGGCGGCGATGCGCTTCTGTACGGTCGCCTGACGGCGTACGGGACCGCTACCGTTGCCCCGTGTCCTCGCGCAAGCGCGTCACGATCAAGGACGTCGCCGCCGCGACCGGCCTCTCGCCCGCCGCCGTGTCGTACGCGCTGCGTGGCGTACAGACCTCGCCCGACACGCAGGAGCGCGTGCGCCAGGCGGCCGAGGAGCTGGGCTACAGCGGCAACGCGGTGGCGCGGGCGCTGGCGCGCGGGCGCACCGGGCTGGCAGGCGTCCTGTCGGGCTCGCTGCAGGATCTCTCGGAGCAGCGCTTCGTCGAGATCCTCGGCCGCCAGCTCGGACGCCACGACCTGCACATGGTCGTCGTCGACGCGCGCGGCGAGCCCGACCGCGAGCGGATGCTGGCGCGCCAGCTCGCCGACCGGCTCGTGGACGGGCTCGTCATCTCGCCGCTCGATCCCTCCGACCCGGCCTGGGCGGAGATCGGCGAGGGGCTCCCGATCGTGACGGTCGGTGACGCGCTCGCCGGGCCGACGGTCGGGGAGGTGCTGTTCGACAACCGCACGGGGGTCGGGCTGGTGCTCGAGCACCTGCACCGGCTCGGGCACCAGCGGATCGCCGTGCTCACCCCGAGCCGCCCGTCGACGCCCGACCGGCCGGCCGAGCGCGTCGTCGCGGAGAAGTGCGCCGCGCTCGGGATGCAGGCGAACGTGGTCAACACCCGGCATTCGATGGAGGAGGCGACGCAGGCGGCGGCCGCGCTCCTCGCGCACGACCCGCGCCCGACCGCGGTGTTCTGCCTGTCGGACTCGATTGCCTGCGGCGTCTACGCCGCGGCGGCCGCGCGCGGGCTCGAGATCCCGCGCGACCTGTCGGTCGCCGGCTATGACGACCATCCGATCGCATGTGTGGTGGCGCCCGCGCTGACGAGCGTCGACTGGGGGCTGCCCGAGGTCGCGACGGCAGCGGCCGACCTGCTCGCGGCCGCGGTCGCGGGGCGCCCGGGACCGCCGAGGCAAGTGCGTGTGGCCCCGGCGCTGGTCGAGCGCGCCTCCACGGCCGCGCCGGCATGAAGAACCGGCGAACGTCTGGGGGACAGTCCCTCTTTAGGAAGTAAAGAGGGACTGTCCCCTCCCGCGGGGTGGAGAGTCGCTCGCAGCGATGAGCTCCGGCGTCGTATCTTCCCCGCCGCGAAGGCCGGCGCCGGGCGCGTCAGAGTCCGGCCGCGCGCGCGGCCTCGGCGTGGGCTGCGGCCTCGAGCCGGTCGTCGAGCGGCGCCAGGTCGGCGGGCGCGACGCCCAGCGCGGTGGCGATCAGCCAGTCCGCGAAGCCGATGTTCTTCGGCAGCAGCGGGCCGTGCATGTAGGTGCCGATCACGGTGCCGTGCGGACCGCCGCGCACTCCCTCGGTGGCGTCGGCGCCGTTGTTGCCGTGCCCGTAGAGCACCCGGCCGAGCGGTGCGGCGCCGTCCCCGAGGTAGGTGCGGCCGGCGTGGTTCTCGAAACCGGCCAGCGTGCTCGGGCCGTCCGGCAGGTCCAGCGCGATCGCGATGTTGCCGAGCAGCCGCGGACCGTCCTCGCGGCGCGTGTCGAGGTCGACCAGCCCGACGCCGGGCAGCCGCTCGTCGCCGAGCTGGTAGCCGTCGCCGAGCAGCTGCAGCCCGCCGCAGACGGCGAACACCACAGCGCCGCGATCGGCCGCGGCGTGCAGCGCGTCGCGCTTGACCGCCGCGAGGTCACGCGCGCAGAGCGCCTGGTCGCGGTCCTGCCCGCCGCCGATGTAGAACAGGTCGTACGCGTCCGGGTCGATAGCGTCGCCGATGCCCACGCCGGAGAGCTCGAAGCCGATCCTTCGCCAGGCGCAGCGGCGCTCGAACACGGTCAGATTGCCGCGGTCGGCGTAGATGTTCATCAGGTCGGGATAGAGCGCGCAGACGCGCAACGTCCGCTCAGGCACGTAGCAGCACCACCTCGGCGCCGAGGTGGTCCGCCGTGGCCTCGATCCGGCGTGCCGGCTCGGCGCTGAAGCCGGCCGCGCGGCCCTCTGCCTCGAGCTGCTCGACGGTGAGGCGCGCGAGCTCGATCGCGTCCTCCTCCTCGCTCACGGCGCCGCCGGGACCGGACGCGCGCCGCATGCGCTCGATCCGCGTCGCCGTGGACAGCGTGCGCACTGCGGTCGGCTGGGAGGCGAAACGCCAGCCCGCATGGGTGCCGACGTCCGGCGCCGGCAGGAGCGCATCCGGGAGCCCGCCGAAGTCCTCGAGCGCGGTCGTGATCGCGGCCGCGAGCAGCCCGCCCGGGGCGAGCGCGCGTCGCGCCGAGGCGAGGAAGCCGCCGCGCTCCGGCAGCAGCTGGATCGTCTGCATCGGCACGAGCACGAGACCGAAGCGGCGCTCCAGCGCGAACCCGCTCGCGTCCGCGACCACGGTCTCGACCGGCAACCCGCCCGCGCGCCTGCGCAGCACGTCGAGCAGCTCGGCCTCGCGATCGAGCGCGGTCACCCGGTGCCCTTCGCGGGCGAGGTCGAGCGCGACGCGCCCCGTGCCGGCGCCCACGTCGAGCACCGGCCCGGATTCCGCGTGCGCGAGCTCGCGCCACAGCGGCAGGTCCGCCGCATAGCCGCCGCATTCGACGTCGTGCCAGACGACCAGCGCCGAGAACGCCGTGCTCACCGCCAATGCCCGTGCACCAGGCCGCGGTGGGCGAGCAGGTCGCGCAGCTCGAGCAGCGCCGTGTAGGTCGGCAGCGCGTACAGCGGTCCGTCGCCGTTGCCGAGCGCCGCGTCCAGCCCGTCCGGCAGGTCGGGCACGACGCTCAGCCGTGCGGACTCGACGCCGGCGTACTTCAGCCGCAGCGCCAGCTCCGCCGCGCGGGTCCCGGAGCAGGTCATGTGCCGCACCGCCGGCACGAGCAGCTCCCAGTCGGCGTCCCACACCCACGAGATGTCGCGACCGTCGGCGGTGTTGTCGTTGAGCACGCCGAAGAGGTCGAGCCGCTCGCCCTCGAGCGCCAGCGTGCGCAGCACCTCGTTGGCGCCCGCGGGGTTCTTGATCAGCGGGATCGAGGTCGGCCGGCCCCCGAGATCGAGCGTCTCCGCGCGCCCGAACGCGGGCTCCACCGCCTCGAGCCCGGCGACCACCGTCTCCAGCTGCGCGCCCAGCGCGAGGCAGAGCGCGGCGGCGCCGAGCGCGTTGTAGACGTTGTAGAGGCCCGGCAGCGGCAGCTCGACGTGACGGCTGCCGGCCGGCGTCACGAGCGTGAACGCCGCCGAGCGGATCCCGCGCAGCTCCACCTCGCGCGCCACGACCGCGGGCTCCGGCCGCCGGGCGCCGCAATTCGTGCACGCGTAGTGGCCGAGGTGGGCCATGTAGATCGCCTCGTAGGCATAGGCATGCCCGCAGCGGCGGCAGTGCTTGGAATCGGCCGCGTGCTGGAGCTCGGCGATCGCCAGCGAGTCGTCGTCGACGCCGAAGTACATCGGCGTGTGCGAGCGGCCGAGGTCGGCGACCAGCGGATCGTCGGCGTTGAGCACCAGCGCGAGCCGCCCCGCGTGCGCCGCCACGACCGTCGCCCAGCGCCCGGCGATGATCTCGAGCTCGCCGTAGCGGTCGAGCTGGTCGCGGAACAGGTTGGCGAGCAGCAGCGCGCGCGGCTCGAGCTCCTCGACGACCGGGCCGAGCCAGAACTCGTCGACCTCGAACAGGCCGAGCTCGCCGTCGAGCGAGCGCCCGCCGCCGCGCGCCGCCGCCGCCAGCGCGGATGCCACGCCGCCGGCCATGTTGGCCCCGGCGCGGTTGTGCACCAGCGTCTCGCCGCCGCGCTCCAGGATCGCCGCCGTCATCGCCGCAGTGGTGGTCTTGCCGTTGGTCGCGCTGATCACCGCGCTGCCGTGGGCGAGCCGGCGAGCGAGCAGCCCGATCGCGTGCGGCTCCAGGCGCGTGAGCAGCTTTCCGGGCAGCGATGTCCCGCCGCCGCGCCCGGCCGCGCGGACGAGTGTCCCGACCGCGTTCGCGGCGAGCACCTTCGGGCCGAGCAGCATCAGGGGACCAGGACCTCGAGCGCGCGCGGCACGACCCGGATGGTGACGGGCAGCTCGGCGATCGGGTCGCCGTCGGCGTACGCGGTGTACGGGCGGTCGGCGTGGAAGCTGATCTCGCGGCCGCGCAGGAAGGTGAGGTCCGGGTTGCCG
>DASQMT010000192.1:0-7535 GCA_035645355.1 Solirubrobacteraceae bacterium
CCCCCGACGACGCCGGGGCGATCGAGGCGCTGCTGAGGGAGCGGGCGCGGGCGCTCGAGCGGCGCGACGGCGCCGCGCTCACGAGCACTGCGACAGGCGCGCAGCGCGAGCGCGACCGGCGGGCGGAGCGCCGGACGGCCCGGCTCCCACTCGCGCGCGTCCGCGCAATCCTGGACGAGCTCGAGATCACGGGCGACCGCGCGCAGGTCGCGATGACGCTGTCCTTTCGCCTGCGCGGCATGAGCCGTCCGTACCGCTCGGCGCGGCGGGTGACCGCGCGCAGGACGCCGGCCGGCTGGCGGGTCGCCCGCGACGTCGCTCGGCACGAGCCGCTGCCGTGGGAGGTCGCGGCGTTCGAGAGCACGCGCACGCCCCGCTTCGTGCTGCTGACGGCGGCCGGCGTCGACGCAGCCCGCCTCAGCGCGGGCCTCATGGAGGCATACCGGGAGGTCCGCGACGCCCTGCCCGAACGTGAGCTGCCGCGCGGCGTGCTGGTCATCGGGGCGCGCGACGCCGCCCAGGCCGAGCGGCTCACGGGCAGGGTCGCGCGGGGAGTGGTCGCGCTCGCGAACGTCTCGGTCCAGTACGGCCCGGCCCCGGCGCTCGCCGTCGAGCGCGTGCTGGCAGAGCGCATGATCGTGATCGACTCGCGCTGGAGCCGCCTGCCCGAGCCGGAGCAGCTCTCGACGCTGGTGCACGAGCTGACACATACTGCGCTCAACACGGCGACGTCCGGCCGCACACCACCCTGGCTCGCGGAGGCGGTCGCGCTGCACATCTCGGGCGACGACCGCGCCGCGGACGCGCGGCTGCGTGCAACAGCTGCGGACGGCGGCGCGAAGCTGCGCGGGCTCTGCGCCCAGAGATCGATCCTCGAGCTCGACGGGCGCGAGCAGGGAGCGGCGTACGCCGCCAGCTCGGGCGCCGCCGAGGCGATCGTCGAGCGCCACGGCGCGAGCGGGCTGTTCCGGCTCTACGACGCCTTCAACGACCCGGCGATCGACGGCCCGACGTGTGCGAAGACGACCGATCGGGCGCTGCGGCGGACGCTCGGCATGTCGCTCGCGGAGCTCGAGGCGTCCGTGGCGGGCCGCTGACGCCGTGGCCGTTTGTCAAGCTGAGAGCGATGCCCGAGCTGCCCGAGGTAGAGACGATCCGCCGCCACCTGGCGCCACGGGTCGAAGGCCGCGTGCTGCGCGAGCTCGAGGTGCTCGACGCGCGCTGGTGCAGCCCCCTGGCCGCCGACGAGCTCGCGGCCGCTGTCCAGGGCCGCCGGGTCGACGCCCTCGGGCGCCGCGGCAAGTACCTCATCTGGGAGCTGGACGATGACGTCCACCTGATGATGCACCTGCGCATGACGGGCACGCTGCTGCTCGATCCACCCGAGCCGCCACGCCACCGGCGCGTGCGGCTCGCCTTCGACGACGGCCACCAGCTGTTCTTCGACGATCCGCGCCGGTTCGGCACCGGTGAGCTCGCGCTCGGCAGTGAGGCGCGCGACGCGTTCTTCGCCGGGCGGCTCGGCGTCGAGCCGTTCTCGCCCGAGTTCACGAGTGCGCACCTTTACGCGCTGACGCGCGCGCGGCGCGCTCCGATAAAGGCGTTCCTGCTCGACCAGCGCCGGATCGCCGGTGTCGGGAACATCTATGCCGACGAGGCGCTGTTCCGCGCCGGAATCCACCCGCTGCGGCCGGCTGGGCGCCTCACGCGCGGGCAGGTCGCGGCGTTGCGCGACGGCGTGATCGCGTCGCTCGAGGCGGGGCTCGACGCGAAGGGCGCATCAATCGACGACTTCCGCGATCCCGACGGCGTCCAGGGCTCCTTCCAGAACCGCTTCCTGATCCACCTGCGCGAGGGCGAGCCGTGCCGGGTGTGCGGGCGGCCCGTGCGCAAGCTGCGCGCCGCCGGGCGCGGCACCTACGTCTGCGAGCGCTGTCAGCCGCGGCCGCGCCGGACCCGGCTACGCGGCGGCGATCAGGTCGGCCAGCCGGCCTGAGCGGTCGGCGGCGGCAAGCTCCTGGAAGCCGCCCAGCGGCTCGCCGTCGAGCATCACCTGGGGGAAGGTCATCAGCCCGGTGCGCGCCACGAGCTCGGACCGCCCGGCGGCGTCCTTTGAGAGGTTGACCTCGTCGTAGGGGACACCGCGCCGGTCCAGCAGCGCCTTTGCCGTCCGGCAGTACCCGCAAGGTTCAGTGGTGTACACGGTGAGTCGCTTCATTACTTCACAAAGTATAGTGCGGTCCGAGCGTGAGGGAATCCGGTGCCCGGGAGCCTGAAGGCCGATGCCGTGGTCCTGCGCTCGATGCGCTACGGCGAGGCCGACCGGATCCTCCACGTCTATACCCCGGATCGCGGCCGCCTGTCGGCGATCGCCAAGGGGGTGCGACGGTCGAAGTCCCGCTTCGGGGGCCGGCTGGAACCTTACTTCCGGCTCCGGCTGGTGCTCTACCAGGGCCGCAGCGACCTGCTGACCGTGACGAGCGCGGAGACGCTCGACGGGCATCCGCGACTGCGCGAGCACGGCGCGGCGCTCGACGGCGCGTCGCGCGCCTGCGACGCGGTCGCGCGCCTGTTCGGCGACGGCGAGCCGCACAGCGGCGTCTACCACCTGTTGGCCAACCAGCTCGCCCTGCTCGACGCCGACCCCGCACGTGCGACGCTCGCGAATGCGCTCGCCTTCCGGCTCAAGCTGCTGCTGGCCGCGGGCTTCGCGCCCCAGCTCGCCGCCTGCGCCGGCTGTGGCGAGCGCGAGCAGCTCGCCGGCTTCTCGGGAGCGGCGGGCGGGGTCGTGTGCGCGGCTTGCGAGGCCAGCGCGTTCGCGCTCGGCCAGGACGCGCACGACTTCCTCGTCGGTGCACTGGGTCGCCCGCTTGCCGAGGCGCCGGAAGCGACGCCGCGCGCGCTGGCGCAGGCGGAGCGGGCGATCCGCGACACGCTCGAGTACCACGCGCACGTGCGACTCCGGCCGGCCGCCTAGTTCTGCACCGAAACTCCGGATTCACACGGGAAGGGCGCCGCGGGGCGTCATCATGGAGCCCGTGAGCGCGAACGTCGCGGATCAGGCCTTCGAGGCCCGCATGCGGGCATGGGAAGAGGACGCGCTGGCGCCCGTGGCAGCGCGCTCGTACCCGGCCGCTCGCGAGCAGGCGGAGGAGGACTGCGGGCTGCGCACCCCCTTCCAGCGCGACCGCGACCGGATCGTTCACTGCAAGGCCTTCCGCCGGCTCAAGCACAAGACGCAGGTGTTCGTCGCGCCGGAGGGGGATCACTACCGCACGCGGCTCACGCACACGCTCGAGACGACGCAGATCTCGCGCACCGTGGCGCGTGCGCTGCGGCTCAACGAGGACCTCACGGAGGCGATCGGGCTCGGCCATGATCTCGGGCACCCGCCGTTCGGGCACATCGGCGAGGAGGTGCTCGATCGCGCGGGGAGCGCGCGCTTCGGCTGTGGCTTTCGCCACAACGAGCATTCGCTGCGCGTCGTGGACGTGATCGAGCGGCTCAACCTCACCGCGCCGGTTCGGGACGGCATCCTGCGCCACACGGGCGGGGCGGGAGAGCCGGCGACGCTCGAGGGCAAGATCGTGCGGCTCGTCGACCGGATCGCCTACATCAACCACGACATCGACGACGCGCTGCGTGCGGGCGTGATCGCACCAGGCGATCTGCCGCGTGCGGAGATCGAGATCCTCGGTGCGACGGGCTCGGAGCGGATCGACACGCTCGTGCACGACCTGGTCGAGCACTCCTGGGCGGCGCAGGACATCGTCCAGGGGGCAGCCGTCGGCGGCGCGATGCTGCGGCTGCGCACGTTCATGTTCGATCGCGTGTATCTCGGGCCGGGCGCGCGTGCGGAGCACGTAAAGATCGAGCGCGTGGTGCAAGGGCTGTTCGATTGGTTCTGCGACCATCCGGAGGAGCTGCCCGCGGGTGTCGCGGGCACCTCGGAGGCCGAGCGCGTGACGGACTACCTGGCCGGCATGACCGATCGCTTCGCACTGCGGGCGTGGAGCGAGCGCTTCGTGCCGCGTGGCGTCGCCGGCTGATGCCGCGCTACACCGACGACTCGCGCGAGCGCGTGCGCGATGCCGCCGACTTCGTCGAGCTCGTGGGTGCGCGGACCGAGCTCAAGCCGGCCGGGCCGCGGCGCATGACCGGGCTCTGCCCCTTCCACGACGAGCGCACGCCGTCGTTCGGGATCGACCCCGTCGAGAAGCTCTATCACTGCTTCGGGTGCGGGGCCGGCGGCGACGTCTTCAAGTTCGCGATGGAGACGGAGGGGCTGGATTTCGCCGGCGCGCTCGAGGCGCTGGCGGAGCGCGCCGGGATCGAGCTCGAGCGCGACGCGGAGGACCCTCGCGATGCTGAGCGTCGTGCCCAGCGCGACCGGCTGCTCGCGCTGCTCGAGCGCACCGCTGCCTACTACGTGCGCGTGCTGTGGGAGTCGGCCGAGGCGGCACCGGCACGCGAGTACCTCGCCGGGCGGGGCCTCGAGGAGGACGTGCTGCGCGAGTTCCGCGTCGGCTTCGCGCCGCGCTCGTGGGACCGGGTTATCAGCGCGTCGCACGCCGCGGGCTACTCGGATGCGGAGCTGATGGCCGCCGGGCTTGCGTCGCGGCGGCGCGAGGGCAGCGGGCTGCTCGACCGCTTCCGCGGGCGGATCATGTTCCCGCTCGCCGATCCCAAGGGGCATGTGCTCGGCTTCGGCGCCCGCGCGCTTGCGCCTGACGAGCAGCCCAAATACCTCAACACGTCCGACTCGGAGCTGTTCCACAAGGGCTCGCTCGTCTACGGCGCGGACCTGGCGCGGGCGGCGGCCGCGCGGGCGGGGAGGCTTGTGCTCGTCGAGGGCTACACCGACGTGATCGCGCTGCGGCAGGCCGGTATCCCCGAGACGGTCTGCTCGATGGGCACCGCGCTGACCGAGCGCCAGCTCGACGCGCTCAAGCGCCTCACGCCGCGGGTGCTGCTCTGCCAGGACCCCGATGCGGCTGGGCAGGAGGCGGTCGCCAAGGGCAAGGACGCGATCCGGGTGTTCAACGAGGGCCACCATCTGCGCGGCTTCGACCTGCGCGTCGTGCGGCTGCCTGCGGGACAGGACCCGGCCGACGTCGTCCAGCGCGAGGGCGCGTCCGCGATGCGCGCGCTGCTCGAGACGTCGGTCCCGGTGGCGCGCTTCGAGGTCGAGCGCGCGCTCGACGCCGCCGCGCTCGGCACGCCGGAGGGGCGCGACGACGCGCTACGCGCGGTCGCGCCGATCGTCGGCCGGCTCGAGCCGGGGCCGCTGCAGTACGACCTGATCCAGCTGATCGCCAACCGCCTGCAGATGCCCGAGTCGATGACGAGCGAGGCGCTCCAGCGCGCGCGGCGTAGCAACGGCCGCTCGACCGGCACGGCTCCGGCCGCGCCGATACGGCAGATGACGTCGGTCGACAAGCGTGAGGACACCGAGCGCGCCTTCCTCGCCCGCTGCCTCGCGATCAAGGACGCGGGCCGCGACGCGCTCGAGCAGATGGACATCGATGCCTCGTTCTCACTCGACCTGACGCGCCGCGCCGCGCACTACCTCGCCGAGCATCTCGAGCACCCGGGACAGTCGCTACCGGGCAGCGCCGACGATCTCGCGCGGCTGGTCGCCGAGCTGGTGATCCGCGCGGGAGACCTCGCTGCCGATGCGTCTGCGCTCGAGATCGAGCGCCTCCAGCTGGACAAGAACCGGCTCGATCGCGAGATCGCCGCCGCGCAGCGCGCAGGTCAGCCGGTGACGGCACTCGCGAGCGAGCGCCAGCGCGTCCAGGATGCCATCAGGCACCTGCTCGTCTGAGCACTTTCGGCACCCCGCGCGAGCAGCTCGCGGGCCTTGTCGAGGCGGGGCTTACGGTTCGGGCGATCGCCGAGAGCGTGCCGGGAGGAGGCCCGCAAGTGCGTGTTGCTCTGCGGGAATTGCCACGCCGAGGTCGAGGCAGGTGTTGCCACCGTCCCCTGACTCGTACTATGGACGCCGAGTCGCCCTCCGGGTAGCTCACGATCCGGGGTAGCTCAATCGGCAGAGCGGCGCCCTGTTAAGGCGAAGGTTGTGGGTTCGAGTCCCACCCCCGGAGCTGCCACGAACGACCGCCTCGAGCGGTCGTTCGCCGTTCCGGGTAGCAATTCAGGTAGCAAGTTCGCTCGCTCCCGTCCGATCAGCCGACGTTCGGGGGCTTAGGAGCTACCCACCCGGCTAGGTCGTCCTCCGCTGGCCCTCGTTACGTTGTCGCCCATGAAGGAGGCAGCCATGAGCAAGAGTTTCGCGTCGTGGTTGATGACCGTTGGCCTGTTGGTGTCCGTGGTGGCCGGGGTCGGGTACCTGGCCCAGCCGGTCGCCCTGCCGGCACCGTTCGGCATCGACGTGCTGCTCGCAATTTGCATGGGCTCTGGAGCATTCTGGCTCGGTGGCGTTAGCGACCGCCTTGCGGGTCACATCAGGAAGTCGCTCGCACGGCGACTCGCCGAGCGCCGTAGACGTGCCCAGCTAAGGCAGTTGCAGACGGATTGGGCAGCATCGGAGAAACGCGCCCAAGATCGCGGCCGAACGCCTGGAGCGCGCCACGACTCGTAGATGATCGGTGAGCACTGTCGGAGGACCACGAGCCCCGACGACCAAGCCCGGTGGCTGGACGATGCGGCAGACCGACCGGATTCTCAACAGCGCGACGACGGACACCCCGCTATGAGCGAGCAAGCGGGCGCAAGGAATTGAACCTCGGTCTCCGGCCTGGAAAGGCCGACGATCTACCGTTGATCTACGCCCGCAGGTTGCCGACCTGCCCTTCCAGCAGGGCAACGGGAAGGGCGAAGGCCGGCTTACCGGTCATCGGCAGTAGGCGATTTTGCTTGAGGCGACCGGGACACCCGCCACTGGGCCTCACTGGAAGGTGCTCCAAGCTCCATTTAGTGGTCCGACAGCTGACCGCTATCTTGACTTCGCTTGCGCATCCGCAGAGGGTCGGGACGACAAGAGGTCTCATCCCCGGAGGCGCGCCGTGACACGTTTCGCTTTGACGGTCCTGGTGTCGGTAGGGCTCACGTTGCTGCTCGGAGGAGCGGCGCTGGCGGCCAAACCAGTTCGTGAATTCGTGCCCTCGCCCCCCGACACGACATTCCCAGCCGGTGCGCTCTGTGGCTTCCCCGTCGCGGTCGAGACGCTCCGTAACAACGAGTACCTCACGACCTTCAGCGACGGTCGCCAGCGCATCACCGGCGCGCTCAAGCTTCGGCTGACCAACGTCGACACCGGCGAATCTCTGGTCGTGAACGCCTCCGGTCCCGGCTGGTATACGGCAACCGAGACCACGTTCAACGTCTCAGGACAAGGGCGCTGGGTGCTCTTTCAGTTTGCTGGCGACGAACCCGGACCCGGCATCTTCCTGTACCGGGGCAACCTCCGCTTCGTCGCCGGCGAAAGCGGCGTAACGGTGTTGTCGTCGACCAGTTCGCCCCGCAATCTCTGCGAGGACTTGGCTTGACCCAAGGCAAGCGCCGCTCTTAGCGTT
>DASQMT010000193.1:0-2097 GCA_035645355.1 Solirubrobacteraceae bacterium
CCGGAGGAAGAGGCGGCATGGCTCTCACCCGACGTCGACGCCACCGCCGCGCTCGAGCTCCTCGGCCCCTTCGACGCCGCTCGCACCGCGGCCGCGCCGGCGAACCCGGCGGTCAACAAGGCCGGCGTCGAGGGTCCGGAGCTGTTGACGGTGCCTGTGGCTGTCGAGCCGCTCCAGCTCGAGCTCGGCTAGCGCTGGTCGGCGACCCAGGCGGCCAGCAGGCCGCGGTAGTGCGCGACGAAGTGCTCGTGCTCTGCGGCGGGGAATGCGCCCGTCACGGTCTCGACGAGCAGCGCGTCGAACTCCGGTGAGTCGACGTAGTCGGCCATCGCCTCGTCCACATGACCGAGCTGGCGGTCGCAGAACTCCTCGTAGGCCTCGACCTCGAAGTAGTCGTCCGCGAGGCGGCGATAGGCCTCGAGCTTGTCGTCGTAGCTCAGCTCGGAGTCGCCGATCGCGAACCAGTCGTCCGGATCCATCGCGACGCGCATCCTGCGCCCGGTCACGCAGCAGTAGACGGTCCAGCGCAGCAGCGCCTTGATCGCCCAGGGGAAGTAGTAGTGCAGGGAGATGATCGACACGTCGGGGCAGGCATTGGCGTAATCGATCGGGTGCACTTCGGCGCCCTTGATCAGCGTCTCGCAGGAATTGAACTCCCACCGGAAGAACGCGTTGACGGTGCGGCCGATCGTGACCACCTCGCGACCCGTGGCGGCGTCGAGGAAGTCGTGGTCGACCTCGTAGCGGTCGTGCAGCGGGCGCTCGGGCTCAAAGTGCATGACCATCGTCTCGGCCCCGATCGAGAGCGAGCGGGCGAAGACGTCGAAGCCGTCGACGGCCCGCTGCAGGTGCATCAGGCGCTGTCCGGACTCGTCGTAGCGCTCGATCAGCGTGCGCTCGTCCCGTACCTGGCTGACCCCGACCCAGGCGCCGCCGTCGAACGGCTTCATGAACAGCGGGTAGCCGATCCGCTCCGCGACCGCGGTCAGGTCGAAGGGGCGGTTGTAGCGCTCCGCCGTGTAGGCGAAGCGCTCGTCTGCGGGCGGCTGCTTGTAGGGCACGAGCCAGGTGTCGGGCACCTTGAGGCCGAGCCGGATCATCGCGCAGTAGGCCGAGTGCTTTTCCATCGACTGGAACGTGAACGGGTTGTTCATCAGGTACACGCCGTCCATCAGCGCGACCTTCTTGATCCACTCGCGCGGCACGTAGTACCAGTGGGCGAGGCGGTCGATCACGAGCGCGTGGCGCGGGCGCATGCGCAGGTCGAACGGCTCGATCGTGACCCGCTCGGTGGCGAACTGGTGGCGCTCACCGCCGTGCTCGATCGGCGGCCCGAGCCGGCGCATCATCGTCTCGAAGGCGCCCGACCAGTCCTCCTCGGTGCCGAGCAGCAGGCCGACCAGGTGCGTGGCGGTCATGCGGCGCGACTCTATCCCCAGGCGCGTGCGAGCAGCTGCACGAGGTGCGGGTCGAGCGCGTCGCGCCAGCCGACGTAGTTGTGCGCGTCGCGGTTGACGTGCAGCGAGACGGCGTGCCCCTGGCGTCGCAGGGCGCTGGCGACGGCGCGGTTGTTGGCCAGGTTCTCCTCCGCCGCGCCGCAGGTGAGCGTGATCGCGATCGGCGTCGCGGCCGTGCCGCCGTACAGCACCTGGCCGACGAAGCGCGAGATCCGCTGGAAGCGCGGGAAGCCCGACTCCTGGCGATCCCAGCGCAGCCGGAAGAACGACCCCGACTGCAGCATCAACGCGCGGAACGCGGCAGGATGCTGCCAGCGCGCGTGCAGCAGCGCGAGCGCCCCGAGGCTCGCGCCGATGCCCGCGACGGTCGTCGCCGGCGCGAGCTGCGGCAGCCGCGCCGTGAGCGTGCGGGCGTAGCGGGCCGACGCGGAGTACATGTCGTCGCGCTCGTGGGGGTCCAGCAGCGCGACGCGGCAGGCAGGCAGCCGGTCAGTCGCTACGGCGTGGCTGATCAGCTTCGTGAGCCCGGCGAGGCGCTCGTACTCGCCACCGTCGTGCGCGACGAGCAGCGGCAGCGGCCGGCGCGGATCCGTGTCGGGCGCGGACCACAGCGCGGCGCGCTCACCGATCGGCGACGCGG
>DASQMT010000194.1:0-9395 GCA_035645355.1 Solirubrobacteraceae bacterium
CTGCCCCCGGCGGCCGCGCCGGTGATAGCGCTCGTCGGGGTGAAATCAACCTGACGCTCACCAACCTGGCCCTGGTCGAGAGCGTCTTCAACATCCCCGGCGGCTTCCGTTACGTCGAGGACGCGCTCGTGAATCGCGACGTCGACCTCGTGCAGGCTCTGATCGTGGAGGCGACGCTGTTCATCGTGGTCGCGAACTTCCTGGCCGACGCCGTGCACGCCTGGCTGGACCCGCGCGTGCGCAACGGCCGGCCGCTCTAGCGCGAGACCGCAATGCCGGCGGGCGGGTCAGGCCGCGGCCGCCTGCTCGGCCCAGTCGCGGTACAGGCGCCAGTAGGCGCCCTCGGCGTCGAGCAGCTCTTCGTGGGTGCCCTGCTCGGCGATCCGGCCGTGGTCGAGCACGACGATGTGGCCGGCGCGCCGGATCGTCGAGAGCCGGTGGGCGATCACGATCGCGGTGCGCCCGGCGAGCAGCCGGCGGATGCCCTCCTCGATGCGGCTCTCCGTGTGGATGTCGACGTTCGAGGTCGCCTCGTCGAGCACCAGGATGCGGGGGTCGGAGATCAGCGCGCGCGTGAACGCGACGAGCTGGCGCTGCCCGGCCGACAGCTGGATCCCGCGCTCGCCGATCTCCGTCTCGTAGCCATGCTCGAGCGCGACGATGAAGTCGTGCGCCCCGACCGCCCGCGCGGACGCCTCGATCTGCTCCTGCGTCGCGTCGGCGCGCCCGAACGCGAGATTGTCACGGAGCGTGCCGCTGAACAGGAACGCCTCCTGGGGGACGATCCCCATCTGCGCGCGCAGCGAGCGCACGCGCACGTCGCGCAGGTCGTGGCCGTCGACGAGGATCCGGCCCTCGTCCGGGTCGTAGAAGCGCGCCGCGAGCTTCGCGAACGTCGACTTGCCCGCACCGGTCGAGCCCACGAGCGCGACCGTCTGGCCCGCCGGCACGTGCAGGTCGATGCCGTCGAGCGCCTTGTCGCCGTCCGCCGAGTAGGCGAACGAGACCCCCTCGAACTCCAGCTCGCCGCGCAGCCGCGGCAGCTCGAGCGCGTCGGGCCGGTCGCGCAGCTCGGGCTCCTCGTCGAGCAGCTCGAAGATCTTGTCGAGCGCCGCCATCCCGGCCTGGTAGGTCGTGTAGAGCTGCGAGAGCTGCTGGATCGGGTCGAAGAAGTTGTTCAGCGCCGCGATGAACGCGACCAGCACGCCGACCGTCACCTCGCCTTGGATCGCCTGCAGGCCGCCGTAGAGCAGGATCGCCGCGGTGACGAGGCCCGACAGCAGCTCGACGGCGGGGAAGTAGGCCGCGTTGAGCTTGACCGTCTTGAGGTTGGCGACGCGGTTCTCGTCGTTGAGGCCCGCGAAGACCCGCTCGTGGCGGCGCTCCTGGGCGAAGATGCGCACGACGCGCACGCCGGAGAGCGTCTCCTGCAGGTAGGCGGTGATCTGCGCGACCTTCTCGCGCGTGGCGCGATAGGCGTCGGCGCTGACGATCCGGAACGCGACCGAGCCGATCCCGAGCACGGGGAACACGAGGAACGTCAGCAGCGCAAGCTGCCAGTCGAGCACCAGCAGTATCACGGCCGTCCCGACCAGCGTCAGCGAGGAGCCGAACAGCGTCACGATCCCGTCGGACACGAGCTGGTCGAGCGCCTGCACGTCGTTCGTCAGGCGCGAGATGATCACGCCGGCCTGGCGGCGGCCGTAGAAGCTGACCGACAACGACTGCAGGTGGGCGAAGAGCTGGATGCGCAGGTCCTGCAGCACGCGCTGGCCGACCCAGCCCACGAGGTAGGTCTGCGCGTAGGTCGCGCCCCAGTAGACCAGCGCCGACACGATGAACGCGACCACGACGAGCTTCAGCGTGCGCGTGTCGCCCGGCACGATGCCGTCGTCGATCGCGAGCTTCGCGAGCGGCGGCGGCGCCAGCGACGCGGCGGTGCCCGCCAGCAGCGCGGCGAACATCAGCAGCGTGCGCGTCCGGTAGGGGCGCAGCAGCTCGAGCAGCCCGCGCAGCTTGCGCCCGCGGCCGCCGGTCGAGCGCCAGCGCCGTACGATCTCGTCGCGCCGCGTCGGCACGCGCCCGTCGACGCTCACAGCCCGGCCTCGGCGTGCTCGAGCGGCTTGCGCGTCAGGAACACCTGGTCGGGCAGCCCCTTGGCGGCGATCTCGGCGTACAGCGGCGAGCGGTGCAGCAGCTCGGCGTGGGTGCCGCGGGCCGCGATCCGTCCTTGCTCGAGCACGACGATGTCGTCGGCGAGCGCGATCGTCGAGAGCCGGTGGGCGATCACGAACGTCGTGCGCCCGGCCATCACCTCACGCAGCGCCGTCTTGATCGCCTGCTCCGTCGACGCGTCGACCGAAGAGGTCGCATCGTCGAGGATCAGGATCCGCGGGTCGCTCAGCAGCGCCCGCGCGATCGCAATCCGCTGGCGCTGGCCGCCCGACAGCGTCAGCCCGCGCTCACCGATCCGCGTGTCGTAGCCCGACGGCAGCTCGGCGATGAAGTCCGCCGCCTGCGCGCGCTGCGCCGCCCGCTCGACCTCCTCGCGCCGCGCGTCCGGGCACCCGTAGGCGATGTTCTCGTGCACGCTCGCGCTGAACAGGAACGGGTCGTCGTCGACGACGCTGATCGCATGGCGCAGCGACCGCAGCTCCACTTCGCGCACGTCCGCGCCGTCGATCCGCACCGAGCCCTCGGTGACGTCGTAGAGGCGCGGCAGCAGCTGCACGAGTGTCGTCTTGCCCGAGCCGGTGGCGCCCACCAGCGCGACGGTCGTCCCGGCCTCTACGACGAGGTCGACGTCGCTCAGCGCCGGCCGCTGCGCGCTCTCGTACTGGAACGTGACGCCGCTCAGCTCGACCCGCCCACCGCCGGGTGGCAGCGGCGGCGCGCCGGCGGGTGAGGTCAGCCGCGGCGCGCGGTCGAGGAGCTCGAACAGACGCGCGCCCGAGGCCGTCGCGCGCTGCGCCATCCCGAGCGCGAGCCCGAGCGACCGCATCGGCCCGATCAGCATCAGCAGGTAGGTGTAGAACGCGGCGAAGTCGCCGAGCGAAAGCCTGCCGTCGATCACCTGGCGGCCGCCGACGAGCAGGATCACGGCCAGCCCGACGCTCGGCAGGAAGCCGATGAACGGGTTGTAGAACGCGCGCAGGCGCGTCGCGATCATCGACTGCTCGAATACGCGTCCGACCGTGCCCTCGAAGCGCGCGAGCTGGCGTGGCTCGGCCGCGAACGCCTTCACGACGCGGATGCCCGAGACGTTCTCCTCGACGTCGGCGGTCAACTCGGCGATCCGCTGCTGGACCTCCTGCAGCGCCGGGCGCGAGCGGCGCCCGTAACGGGCGGCGACCAGCACCACGAACGGCACCGGGAACAGCGCCAGCGCCGCCAGCCCCGGCTGCAGCACGAACATCGCGACCGCCGCCAGCAAGATCGTCAGCGCGCTCTGGGTGATGAAGATCAGACCGTAGCCGAGGAAGAAGCGCACGGACTGCAGGTCGACCGTCGCGCGCGACATCAGCTGGCCCGTCTGCTGGCCGTCGAAGAAGGCCGGCTCGAGCGACTGCAGGTGCCGGTACATGAGGTTGCGCAGGTCGAGCTCGATCGCGAGCGAGACGCGCCCGGCGACGAGCCGCCGGGCGACCGAGAGCGCGACGCGCACCGCGGCGGCGAGCGCGATCAGCAGCGCGTAGCGCCGCAGGTCGGCCCTGTCGCCCGCCTCGAGCCCGTCGATCGCGCGGCCCGTCAGCCACGGGATCGCGACGGTCGCGACCATCGCCAGCGCGGCGAGCACGAGTGACCAGATCGCCCCTGCGCGGTAAGGCCGCAGGAAGCCCAGCAGGCGACGGAAGATGATCACGCAACTACACGATACGGGCCACCTGTTCGGGTATCTTCGCCCCGCACATGTCGGACGCCATCGCACTGCGCAATCGCTTCGCCATGGTCAAGGGCGCCTGGGACGATCACCTGCGCGGGATCCCGTTCCCTGCTCTCGGCGACGGCACTGCCGAGCAGAAGATCGAGCGGCTCGAGCTGGCGCTGGTCGACGAGATGCACTCCCGCGCGACGCCCGAGACCGCAGAGCAGGCAGCCGACGCGATGTGGGGGCTGGTCCACGCGCGTCCGGACTCCGATCCCGTCAAGCAGCGCGTCACGCAGCATCACGAGGACCTGGCGCGGCTGGGTCATCGCCTGCGCTGAGCGGCTCGTGCCCGCGACAGCGGGTCACCGGCAGCCCCGGGTAGCGCGGAAAGCTCGGATCGGAACGCGAGCGCAGGCAGAGCGAGAACGACGATCCGCGCGTGTTGCGCACGACGAGCTGGTGCCGGCAGCTCTCGCACAGGCCGGCGTGGGGCCTCGGCGGCGTCAGCGCTCCAGCACCAGGAAGAGGCTCGCGTCCTGACTCTGGCGGAAGTTGGCGGTGAACAGGTTGGAGAGTGTCAGCGCGTCGATCCGCTTGGCGTCGGGCGCGGCGAGGTCGATCTGGCCGGGCAGCGGCACCTGGCTCGGCAGCGTGCTGTCGACCGGCACTCGCAGCTGCCCGCGCAGGTCGCCGGGCCGGAACATCAGCGCCTGCACCGGCTTCTCGCCGGCCACCTCGGGCTCGCCCGGCTTGGGCGGCTTGGGCGGCAGCAGGGTCACGACCATGTCGACGCCCTCGGCGTAGCGGAACGTGTAGAGCGACAGCTCGAGCGCCTGGCGGCGCAGCAGCAGGTGGCGCTCCTCGGACGCCTTGCCGGCGCGGATCGAGCCGTTCTCGCCGAGCCCGTTGAGCGTGTACTTGACGCCGTTGCCCTCGAGCATCCTGATGTCGCCGCCGCTGGCGTCCGGCGCGAGCGCGACCGAGAGCGGGCGGCCCGCCATCTCCAGCCCGCTGGCCTGGACCGCGACGAGCTGCTGCGTGGCGTCGAGGCGATACTTCATGCCGACGTGCTCCGCGATCTGCTTTGCGGTGTCGAGCTCGTTCGCGCCTCCCGGCCGCCACGCGGACCAGCTGTCCGGCGGCGGCTCGTCGGAGCCGCCGAGCACCACGGCCGTGCCCACGCCGGTGACCGCGAGCGCGACGGCGACCAGCGCGCCGACGACGAGGCCGAAGCGGGCGCGGTAGGGCGACCGGCCGGGCGGCAGGGGCGCCGCGGCTGCTGCGACGTCGGCTCCCGTCGCCGGCCGGGGCTGCCGGCGAGCGACCGGCTCGCCGCCGGACCAGAGGCCGTCGGCGATGCGCCCCGCGCTCTCGGACGACTCGGGCTCGGGGCGCCCGGCGGGCGACGGTGGCGGGATCAGATCCTCGGCCATGTGTCCTCGTCGAGCACGTCGATCTCGGGCCGTTCGAGCTGTGCCTCGTCGAGCAGCTCGACCACGGCGTCGCCGTAGAGCTCGCCAGCCGCGACCAGGCGGTCGGCCACGCGCTCGACGCCCGCCTTGTTCTGCTTGACGGAGCAGTACGCGACCACGAACGCCTGGCCGATCAGCGCCGCCGCGAGCTCGCGCTTGCGCTTGTCGGCCTGGACGCCGGCCAGTCCGTCGTCGGCGAAGATGCCACCGCTCGAGCGGTGCATGATCTGGTCGCCGATCGCCTCGAAGCGATCCATCGCGCGCCTTTCCTCCCGCAGGCGCTCCTGCTCGTCCTCGATCCGGTCCGACAGGTCGACGCGCGTGGGGCCCATCGCGTGGCGCCCGACCATGCGCACCGCGCTGAACGTCGCCGAGTGCACGTCGCCGCCGACGCCGGTCGTGTTCTGGCCGTAGAAGACGTGCTCGGCTGCCATCGCGCCGAGTCCCCAGATCAGCTCGCCGATTTGCTCCGAGCGCCAGTCGACGAACCGCTCCTCGAGCGCCATCGCGGCGTGGTGGCCGCCCGAATTGCCGCGCCGCCGGATCGAAAGCCGGGTCGAGAGCCGGTTCTCGCCGTAGAGGTGCGAGCAGACCGCGTGGCCCGCCTCGTGGATCGCGATCGCGCGCGCCTCGTGCTGCGGGTAGGGCTGGCGGATCGCGACGCCCGACTCGACGGTCGTCATCGCCTCGAGCAGGTCGTCCCACTCGAACGCCTGTCGCCCGTCGGAGTGCGCGTAGGTCAGGGCCATCGAGCAGACCTGGTCGATCATCGCCGGCGAGTAGCCCGACGTGATCCGCGCCAGCTCGTCGCGCTTGCGCTCCGTGTCGAGCGCCTCGACGTGGGCGACCCTGCGGATGTAGAGGTCGAAGATGTCGCGCCGGTCCTCCCAGGTGGGCGTGCGGAAGAAGATGTGGCGGCCCATCCGGCCTGGGCGCGTGAGCGCCGGGTCGAGCACGTGCAGCGGCACGTTGCAGGCTCCGATGAAGTAGATCTCCTCCTTGCGCGGGCGCGGTGGCCGCTTGCGCAGCCGCAGGCGGCCGATCCGCTGCGGCACGAGGTAGAGCGCGTCGAGGAACGTGTTCAGGCGGTTGGTCAGGAACTTGCGCGCCATCGGCGGATCGTCGATGCCGTCCATCACGACGAGCAGCTGGTTCAGCGCGAGCGAGCCGCCGCCGCCCATGCCGGGGATCATGAACTGGTCGACCGCGCCCTTGAGCCGCGCGACGATCGCGGGATACGCCGCCCGCGGAGGCGTTGCGCGCAGCTCGAACAGCCGGTCGCGCCAGGCGCGCGTCTCGAGCAGCAGGTCGCCGTCGGGCGTGAGCGCGCCGTCGGGCCCGAAGAAGAGGTGATCGTGCAGCGAATCGTCGCGATAGGGCTGGAAGCCCGAGCCCAGCGACTGCCGGCGCATGCCGACGGCGTCGATCTCGTCGATGAACACGATGCACTGGCCGCCCCACTTGGCGGCGAGCTTCTTCGCCTTGCGCGCGAGGAAGCGCACGATCACCGCGTCCATGCCGATGAACGTCTGTGCGAAGCCCGAGCCGGGGATCGTCACGAACGGGCAGTTGAACGACGTCGCGATGGCCTTGGAGAGCATCGTCTTGCCGGTGCCCGGGGGACCCAGGAACAGCACGCCGCGCTCGCGCTTGCCGCCGGCTTTCTCGAACTCCTCGCCCGACTGCCAGAGCGAGACGACGCGCGTGATCTCCTCCTTCGCCTCGGCCTGCCCGCGGACGTCCTCGAGCTTCACGCCCCAGTCGGCGTCGCCCGGCTCGTAGCTCTTGATCTGCTGGATTCCGAGCAACACGAGCGGGCCGAAGAGGATCAGGAAGTTGATCAGGAACAGCGCGATCAGGTACCCGAGCAGCTGCGGCGCGGATGTCACGAAGCTCGGCACCGCGGTCACGACGTCCTCCATCGCGGCGCTCAGCCCGTCGCCGCTGAAGGCCTCCACGACCAGCGAGACGACCAGGAGCAGGCCGCCCCAGAACAGCGTGCGGCGGAACTTCTTGCGCCAGTACCAGAGCCGCCGCCGCGAGATCACGTCGTCCGCGGCCAGCTCGGACTCGGCGCCGTAGATCGACGGCGACGGGATGAAGCGGTGCGCCAGCACGTCGACCAGGCCGCGGAAGATCACCACGGCGCCGAGCGCGCCGAGCGCGCACCAGTACCACGCCCAGCCGAGCGTCGTCGCGAGCAGCGCGAACAGCACCGGGCTGGTCAGCAGCGCCACGCAGGTCGCCAGGCGCCCGAGCCGCTTCCACTCACGCGCGAGCGCGAGCGAATTCTCGTTCACGCTGCGGGCGCGCAGCGCCGGGTGGGACTCGCCGGGGGTCATCGGGATCCGCGAGTCTATGGGGCCGCAAGCGCCGGCCAGGCGAATCGACGCTTGCTCAGTCCGGAAACTTGACTGAAGTCCAGGTTGCGACCGGAAAGATCCAACCCGCACACTGACGGGATCGAGGTCTATGCTGACGCATCCGTTTATTCGGCGTTTAGGTCCGATACGACGGCATCACGTAGACGGCTCGCCCCGTCCCCCAAAGCAGGAGCACAGTGGCGAGACGGGCCAGAGAGAAAGGGCACATGTACAAGAAGCATCGTTTCAGCGCACCACTCACGGTGGCTCTCGGGGTTTTCGCCGCGCTCGTGCTGCCGACCGCAGCGCATGCGAACCACATCGACGGCGATGCGACCGCGACGTGCGCCTATGTCGCAGGAGTGCCGACCGCGACCGTGACGGTCAAGTACATCGAGTTCCTGGCAAGCGACGGACCGGTCACCGGGAACATCAGGATCGGGGACACGAGCCACCCGGTCGGCCCGCTCGTCTGGGTCGGCACGGGTGAGCAGACGTTCACCATCGCGGTCACGCCCGGAACGTTCAGCGTGTCGGGCTCGTTCGCCTGGCCCAAGAAGCAGCGCGACTTCAACGGCGATTTCAATGCGGCGGACATGACCTGTCCGCCGCCGCCCGAGCCACCTGTCACACCGTCGGGAACACCGCCGTCGGGCGGCGCGCTGCCGGAGACTACCCTCTCGGGCATCGCTCGCCTTCGCGGTGAGAGCGGCTGCGTCGAGCAGACGTTCCGAGCGCGCGTCACCGGACGCAGCATCGCCTCCGTGGCCTTCTTCCTCGACGGCAGGCTGGTCAAGCGGTTCAGAGGCGAGCGTGCGCGCTACTCGGTCAAGGTCAGGCCGGCCCGGCTCGGCTTCGGCCGCCACAAGGTGATCGCCCGCGTGCGGTTCACGGCGGAGAGCGGGACGAGCGCACGGGCGCTGCGCATGATGTTCCGTCGCTGCGCCCAGGGGGCCGTCGCCCCGCGCTTCACCGGCTGACGCCGCAGCGTCAGCAGACGTCTCCGGAGGCCCCGAGCGATCGGGGCCTCCGTCCTCTCAGGCGCGCGGCGCCAGCGCCGGCTCGCGGCACTCGCGCACGAATGCGCCGATCAGGCGGTCGGCCTCGTCCTCCTCGGGGTGCCAGAGCACCCCGAGGACGAAGCGCCGGCGGGCGTCCTCGACCGCCTCGATCGTGCCATCGCCCTCGGCGCGCGCGCTGACGCGCAGGCCGTCACCGACGCGCGCGACGCCCTGATGGTGGTAGCTCTTGACCGCGACGCGCGTGGCGCCGGCCGCGAGCGCGGCGACGCTGTCGGGCTCGACCTCGACGCCGTGGCCGGCGAACTCGCCGGCGTCGCCACGGTGGATGTCGTGCTGCAGCCGATCGGCCAGATGCTGCTCGAGCGCGCCACCATAGGCGACGTTGACGACCTGCATGCCGCGACAGACCCCGAGGCACGGCATGTCGCGCTCGGCGGCCGCCCGCACGAGCGCGAGCTCGAACGCGTCCCGGTCGGCGGTGACCGGCTCGGTCTCGGCGTGCGCCTGCTCCCCGTAGGCCGCGGGATCGACGTCCGCGCCGCCTGTGACGAGCACGCCGTCGAGCAGGTCGAGCAGCTCTGACGGGTTGGCGAGGTCCGCCGGGGTCGGAGCGACGAGCAGCGGGCGCCCGCCGGCGCGCGCGATCGCGCGCACGTAGGTCATCGGCGCC